>NZ_PJBT01000047.1:0-10660 GCF_002836035.1 Halomonas sp. MES3-P3E
TATAAATAAGCATTAAATCCTGATGGTTCACTTATATCACTATTAGTATTTTCACCGGAACAACTCGCTTCAAGGCCTTCATCAGCATTAATATTTTTTTCAAACGTTAAGATAGGCTGACCATTTTCATAAGCATCATAAATGGTGCAATCGCACCTTTGTGAAGTTCCTACTGTCACTTCTTCACAATTGAGTGAATAGCCACTATCACCACTATTTCCATTATCGCTATTACGCACACGTTCAATAATCGAGCTAGCTGCAAACACTAGCGTTTCTTGTTTTCGACTCAATTCATCGACTTTTTGAAACGTCTGAAATGTGGTGAGAAACAGTTGCCCTGCACCAAGAATAATGATGGTACCGATCGCCATTGCTACCATCAATTCAACGAGCGTAAAGCCTGTTTGCCACTGTTTTGACATCGCACGCCTCACAATTTAGGAAGACGAAAAGTGTATGAGAGGTCCGTCTCGATTTCGCCAGGACCATCATCTAAAACGACGCTGATAGTGAATTCACAATCCGTATCACCGGGGGATATACCACTATCTACCCAGTTAACATTACGTAGCGGGTTCGAGGCTTCATTATCATCCCACCACTCAACCCAAGCTGCCTCTACGTTATTGATGTCAATGTCAGTACAGTCTTCGCTGTTTTGTGCTAATCCGGGTAGCTCCGCCCAAAGCCGCTCCTGTGCATCTACTGCGGCGACCGTTACCACAGAGCGCTGGTAACCTGCGGTGGCACTTTGCAATGCTTTTAACTGCATAGCCGCAACACCAATGAGACCGATGGAGAGAACCAAAAGCGCGATGAGTGCCTCTATTAATGAAAACCCTCGCTGTCGTAACCTATACTTGCTCATTAGCTGCAAGCCTCTTCTTGTTCTCTTTCATCCTTATTGAGGCTTTCTACACGCCCTACTTCATTGACTAGAATGACACGGCAATCATCTAGCCCAGGATGATCTAGCCTGATTTTACAATCGCTGCTACCGCAATTTTCAGCTTTACCAAGCTCCTCAAATTTAACCGTTACATTAGCTTCCAACTGTATAGAGCCGTTGCCCATGCCATTTCTCGTTCGCGCGAGGGCCTCGTTATCGTCTTCAGGCTCTACGCTAAAGCGCCAGCGATTACCGTCTTGCTCAATTTCAAAATTGACCTCAATGCGCTGTGTAATTGCTTGGCTACGAGCATAATTTAGGCCTGACAAAACTGCATTCGCATCACTCGCTAGCTGCTGACGGGCAAGAAAGCCTGAGAACGAAGGAACCGCCACAGTAGCCAGAATGGCGGCGATGGCCAAAGTAATCAGAAGTTCAATCAGCGTAAAGCCGCGTTGATTCATAAGTTACCAGCAGTCGCGAGGAGTACGATCACCATCACTATGTAGCTCCAACGTCGCACACCCATCTTTCACACTGCCTACTTCCTCTTCTGTTGCACTGACTGTATAACTACCCGCATCGGCATCAATTTGATCAAAGGTATATAAGTCATTTGACTGACGACCAAGATGCTCATCGGCATCCGTACAGCCGTCATAGCTATAATTTTTGGTATAACAGCGCTCCAAATGGCTAGCGGCTTCCATCAGTACAGTTGTGGCGTCTGAGCGCTGGCTGCGTTCCACATAGCGGGTATAACTGGGGTAGGCAATGGAGGCGATGATGCCAATGATCACCACCACAATCATCAGCTCGATGAGGGTAAAGCCGCGCTGGCCGTTATGAGAAAAACGGCCAGTGGAAGGATGAGTAACGTAAGGCACGCGGCTTTGCTCCTGTATTAGTTGGCTCATACCGTTTCAGTATGTCGCAAACCCATACACTTTGCATTAGCTGCTGGCAATCACCTTTTCACGTAACTCTTTTGGCATGGAAAAAGTAATGGTTTCTTCGCGGCCTTGTAACTCTTCGGGCATAGCAGCGCCCATGGTTTGAAGCTTGGCAATCACCCCTTTGACCAGCACTTCAGGGGCACTGGCGCCAGCGGTGACGCCGATACGCGCTACATTCTCAAGCCATTGCGGGTCGATCTGATCGGCGTTGTCGATCAAATAGGCAGGTGTACCCATACGCTCCGAAAGCTCCCGCAAGCGGTTCGAGTTTGAGCTATTGGGGCTACCAACCACTAATAACAAATCACTCTGGGCGGCTAGCTCACGCACGGCATCCTGGCGATTTTGCGTGGCGTAACAGATATCATCATTACGTGGGCCTTGGATCTCGGAAAACTTGTCACGCAGCGCATCAATCACTTTGGCAGTGTCATCCATTGAGAGCGTGGTTTGCGTTACGAAAGCAAGCTTGGAGGGATCACGTACTTCCAGGTTAGCAACGTCTTTTTCGTCCTCGACCAAGTAGATACGCCCGCCGTGGGAGGTATCGTAGCGCCCCATGGTGCCTTCGACTTCCGGGTGCCCTTCATGGCCGATCAAAATGCACTCCTGCCCACGTTTGGCGTAGCGCAGCACTTCCAGGTGCACCTTGGTCACTAGCGGGCAGGTGGCGTCAAATACCTTCAACCCCCGCCGCTCGGCATCGGCTTGCACCGCTCGGGAAACACCGTGGGCTGAGAAAATGACAATGACGTCATCCGGCACTTCATCCAGCTCTTCAACGAACACAGCACCACGATCCCGCAGTGTTTCGACCACAAAGCGGTTATGGACCACCTCATGGCGCACATAAATGGGCGGGCCAAAGACATCCAGCGCGCGATTGACGATATCAATCGCACGATCCACACCGGCACAAAAGCCGCGCGGGTTGGCCAATTTAATTTCGATAGGCTGTGTTTGCTGCGTGCTTGTCATAAGAGCGCCTTGATGCGACGTAGCATCTGCTTAATGAGTGTTCACCGGCTTAACGTCCAGTACTTCTACTTCAAACGTAAGCGTGCGGCCTGCTAACGGGTGATTGAAATCCACCTCAATACGATCACCGTCAATGGTTTTGACCACACCTGGCAATTCCGTTCCCGCTTTATCGGCAAACGACATCACCATGCCAATTTCCGGGGGCTCGTCACCAAAATCTTCCCGCTTCAGGGTCTGAATATTTTGCGGGTTATGCTGACCGAAAGCATGCTCTGGGGTGATCTGAAACGTCCCCTCTTGACCCGCGGCCATGCCTTTAATCGGATGCTCAAAACCGGGCGGCAGATTCCCATCGCCCACTGCGAAGGTAGCCGGTGCTTTATCTTTGGTGGAGTCTACCAAAGTGCCGTCTTCCAGCTTTAAGGTGAAGTGCAGCGTCACTTCCATGCCATCATCAATACGGTAGTCGCTCATTACCATCCTTACCTGTCTATAAATGACTTTAAGTGAATGTCTTCTCGTTAGGACAGACCGCTATTAACAGACCTTCATGGTCAGACCGTTATGAAACGTTCCCGTGCGCTTTTTTACGCCGCCGCTCACCCATGATCGATTCCCAGATTAAAGCGACCGCCCCCAGGGTAATCGCAATATCCGCCACATTAAACGCCGGGTAGTACCATCCGGCGGCGTGGAAGGAGAGAAAATCGACTACATAGCCATGTACCAAGCGGTCATAAAGATTCCCCAGCGCACCCCCGATAATCAACGGCAGCGCGATCGCCAACAGTTTTTCATCGTGCTTGATGCGTGTGAGCCAAATGGTTAAGCCTACCGTCGCGCCAATCGCAATCAGGGCGAAGAACCAGCGCTGCCAGCCGGGGTGAGTGGCTAAAAAGCTGAATGCCGCGCCGGTGTTGTGTAGCAGTGTCAGATTAAAGAACGGCAACACTTCCACCGGCTGAGCATAGCCGAGCTGGCTGCTGGCCACGTATTTCGTGGCCAAGTCCAACACAATCACTACCACCGCTAGCCACAGCCAACGCAACGGCCGCTGCATCGTCGGCCGCGCGCTGGCATCGCTAGACGTATCCGTATCAGGCGTATTTCCTTCTTTAAGCATAGTAACGAGTCTCACCACTGCCTTCAGGGAGGTTGCTGATACAGCGGCCACATAGATCAGGGTGCTCGGCATGCGTGCCTACATCAGGGCGGTGGTGCCAGCAACGCTCGCACTTGTCGTTGTCGCTGGCTTTGACAGCCACTTTCAGACTCTCTAGATCCGTTGCTTCTGCATCGCCTGCATCAGCCAGGGGCTTAAGCGTGACTTCGCTGGTGAGCATGACAAAGCGCAGTTCATCGCCCAGTTTAGTCAGTGTCGCCTGAAGCTCGTCGCTCACGTATAGCGTGACCTCTGCCGCCAGGCTGCCCTTGATCACTTTGGCATTACGGGCGTCTTCCAGGCACTTATTGACCGAGTGCTTAACCTCCAGCACCTGCTCCCAGAACGCGCGGCCTAAATCAGCGTTATCGTCCAGGCTGCCCAGATCCGTATAGTAGGTCTCAAGCAGCACGCTGTCGCCGCGCTTACCGGGGATGTTTTCGTGGATCTCTTCGGCAGTGAAGGAGAGAATCGGCGCGATCCAGCGGCTCAATGCTTCCACTACGTGATAGAGCGCGGTTTGCGCACTGCGGCGTGAAAGTGAGTCGGTTTGCGTGGTGTATTGGCGGTCTTTGATGACATCTAAATAGAAGCCACCCAGTTCCCGCGCGCAGAAACCGTGCACCTGCTGATACACATCCAGGAAGCGGTACTCTTCATAGGCTTTTTCGATCCGCGCTTGCAATTGGTAAGCACGATCCACGACCCATTGATCCAGCGCCAACATATCGCCAAATGCGACTTGGTTTTTCTCTGGATCAAACCCGCTAAGGTTTGAAAGCAGAAAGCGTGCAGTGTTCCGAATCCGCCGATATACGTCTGACGTGCGCTTCAAAATCTCGTCGGAAACGGCCATTTCGCCAGAGTAATCGGTGGAGGCGACCCATAGGCGCAGAATATCACCGCCCAGCTTATCCATCACTTCCTGGGGCGCGACCACGTTACCCAGCGATTTGGACTGTTTGCGGCCCTGAGAATCGACGGTAAAGCCGTGGGTCAGCAGCTGACGATAAGGCGGATGACCGTCAATGGCCGAGCCTGTCAGCAGCGACGAGTGGAACCAACCACGGTGCTGGTCAGAGCCTTCCAGATAGAGATCCGCTCGCGGGCCGCTTTCATGGCCGTGCGGGTGCGAGCCACGCAATACGTGGCGGTGTGTGGTACCGGAGTCAAACCATACATCGAGTGTATCGGTGACTTTGTCGTAATCCGCCGCTTCCGCTCCCAATAGCTCAGCGGGGTCGAGCTTGAACCAAGCATCGATGCCTTCTAGCTCAACGCGCTTGGCCGCCTCTTCCATCAAACCAACGGTACGCGGGTGCAGCTCACCGGTTTGCTTATGCAAAAAGAACGGAATCGGCACGCCCCAGTTGCGCTGGCGGGAGATACACCAGTCCGGGCGGTTTGCAATCATGCTGTGCAGGCGCGCCTGACCCCAAGCAGGCGTAAACGCCGTGGCCTCGATGCCTTCGAGAGCACGCTCGCGCAGCGTTTTGCCGTCTTTGCCTTGAATATCCATGCCCACAAACCATTGCGCCGTGGCCCGGTAGATCACCGGCGTTTTGTGGCGCCAGCAGTGCATGTAGCTGTGCTTGATCGGAATATGCGCCATCAGCGCACCGACTTCGCGCAGTTTTTCGACGATCTGGGGGTTAGCTTTCCAAATCATCTGGCCGCCGAAGAACGGCAGGTCGTCAGCGTAAACGCCGTTGCCCTGCACCGGGTTAAGCATGTCATCGAACTCCATCCCATGCTCGCGGCAGGTCAAAAAGTCATCCATGCCGTAAGAAGGAGCGGAGTGAACGATACCCGTGCTGCCCACTTCTGACTCGACATACTCCGCCAAATAAACCGGCGAGAGACGATCATAAAACGGGTGACGGAAATTGATCAGATCAAGCTGTTTGCCTTGCGTCGTGGCAATCACTTCGCCTTGCAACCCAAAACGCTCTAAACAGCTTTCCACCAACTCTTCCGCCAGCAGCAATAGCCGCTCACCGGTATCGACCAGCGCGTAGGTGAACTCGGGGTGAACGTTCAACGCTTGGTTGGCCGGAATGGTCCAAGGCGTGGTGGTCCAGATCACTACCGCCGCCGGTTTAGACAGTTCGCTTAAACCGAACGCGGCCGCCAGCTTGTCGGCGTCTTCCACCGGGAAGGCGACGTCGATGGCGTCGGACTTTTTATCCGCGTACTCGACTTCGGCTTCCGCCAGCGCTGAGCCACAGTCAAAGCACCAGTTCACCGGCTTCAAGCCTTTAAATACGTAACCCGCGTCGACCATCTCGGCCAAGGCACGAATCTCGCCCGCTTCGTTGGCGAAATCCATGGTGCGGTACGGGTGATCCCAGTCACCGATAATGCCCAAACGCACAAAGTCGGCCAACTGCGTTTCGATTTGCGCACCGGCGTATTCACGGCACAGCTCACGGGCGTGTTCCGGCGCCAAGTGCTTGCCATGGGTGGTTTCTACCTTGTGCTCAATGGGCAAACCGTGGCAGTCCCAACCCGGCACATAAGGGGCGTCAAAACCGGCTAAATTCTTAGACTTAACGATGATATCTTTAAGAATTTTATTAACGGCATGACCGATATGAATACTGCCGTTGGCGTAAGGAGGGCCATCGTGCAGAACAAACAGCGGCGCACCTGCACGCGCTTCACGCAGGCGCTGGTAAATATTCATATCCTGCCACTGGGAAACCCGCCCTGGCTCTTGCTTTGGCAGCATGCCGCGCATGGGGAAGTCAGTTTCAGGCAAATTCAGCGTGTGCTTGTAATCCATAGTCCGGTCAGCCGTCGTTAGCATCAGCGGAATTTCCCGCCGAAGATGAATCAGAAGAAGCGGTCTCACGCCCAAGCGGGGCCGAGGCCAGCGGAAGAGAATAATCGTGGTTGGCCACTGCCGCCGAAAAATAGTGGCGAGCACGGGCTTGGTCACGTTCAATTTGCGCTTTCAGCGCGTCAAGGCCGTCAAACTTGACCTCGCCCCGCAGTCGCGTACAGGGGTATACCGTCATACGTTGGCCGTAAAGATCACCGGCAAAATCCAGCAGGTGCACCTCAAGGGTTGGCCGCTCTGAACCCACCGTCGGACGAAAGCCAACATTGGCAACGCCCTGGTGGCGTTCACCACCTTCAAGCTCAGCGACTACCGCAAAGACACCCCGCAGCGTTAACGGTTGGGGCAGCAGCGGCAAGTTGGCGGTGGGTACGCCAAGCGTGCGCCCCAACTGCTGGTCACGCACCACACGGCCATGCAACGAATAGGGGCGGCCCAGCAAACGCGCCGCGGCGGAAAAATTGCCGCTGGCCAGCAAGGTACGCACCCGCGTGCTGGACACCCGCTCGTCATCCACGGTAAACGTGCGCGTGTGCTCGACACCAAACCCCTGCTCGCGCCCTACTTCCGCCAGCAGCGCAAAGTCACCGCGACGATCACAGCCAAAACGGAAATCATCGCCGACCACCAAATGCTTAACGCCGAGCCCATCAATCAATACCTGATCGATAAACTCGCGCCCCGTCAGGCTGCGCAGCGTATCGTTAAACGGCAGCACCAGCACTTGTTCTGCGCCAAAATCACGCAGTAAACGCACTTTTTCTCGCAGGCGGGTTAACCGCGGCGGTGCTTGGTCACCGGCAAAAAATTCGCGCGGCTGGGGCTCGAACACCACCACTGTCAGCGGCACACTCCAGCGTGCGGCATGTTCACGGCACTGCTGAAGAATGGCCTGATGGCCGCGATGCACACCATCGAAGTTACCGATAGTCGCAACGCAGCCACGATGAGCCGCTTTCAAGTTGTGCAGACCTCGAATGACGCGCATGGCACCTCAGCCGTTGGGAGGACAAAGCCTCTGATTATAACGAACCCACACGCCAGGGTGCAGCGTTATGAGTGCATTTTAAAATGACGGATGCGTAAACCTAATGCTGCCAGCCACGCGAAGTAGAGTGAGCCGCCCATGACCACCAGCCCAGTGACCCAGCTTATCCGCTGCCACAGGCCAAAGGAGAGCCACGCTTGCCAGTCCGGCGCCACAAAATAGAGTGCCGCACACATTAACCCACTGCCCCCGATTAGCTGTACCGAATAACGCTTCCAGCCCGGCTGAAACACTAGCACACCCTGCTTATGCAGCAGGTAACCCAGCAGGCCAGCGTTCAAGAAGGCTGACAGCGCGGTGGCCAACGCCAACCCGGCATGCGCCAGCGGCCAAATTAGCAGCAGGTTAAGCACCATATTAGCGACCATGGCGATAATGCCTACCTTTACCGGGGTTTTGGTGTCTTGACGGGCAAAAAAGCCCGGTGCCAATACTTTGATCAGCATAAAGGCTACCAAACCGAAGGCGTAAGCGCGCAGGCTCATCGCCGCCATTTGGATGTCGTTGTCAGTCATCGCGCCGTAATGGAATAGCGTGATTAACAGCGGCTCAGCCAACACCGCCAGCGCTAGCGCCGCGGGCAAGCCTAACAGCAACACAATGCGAATAGCCCAATCGAGCATCGCAGCAAAGTGCTCTTTGGACTGGTCAGCATGTCGCTTGGAAAGCGCTGGCAAAATCACCGTACCAATCGCCACGCCAAACACGCCTAGCGGCAGTTCTACCAACCGGTCAGAGTAATAGAGCCACGACACGCTACCCGCCGCTAGCAACGAAGCCAAGACCGTATCCAACAGCAGATTAATTTGCGATACCGACACCCCAAACAGCGCAGGCCCCATCAATTTCAGTATGCGCCGTACGCCCTCGTGGGCAAAGTTTGGCCAGGGCGTGGGCATCAGCCCCAAGCGCAGTAAAAATGGCACCTGAAAAACCAGCTGAGCAGCCCCGGCGATCAGCACGCCCCAGGCCAGCGCCATGGCGGGCTCTTCCATTAGCGGCATCAAGAACAGCGCCGCACCAATCAGCGAAAGGTTAAGCAGCACCGGGGTAAACGCAGGCACCGCAAAGCGGTTCCAGGTATTCAGCACGCTACCGGCAAACGCGGTAAGCGAAATCAGCAATAAATAGGGAAACGTTAAGCGCAGCATATCCGCGGTCAGCGCTAGCTTTTCTGGTTCACTGCCAAACCCGGGGGCAAACACCCAAATCAACCACGGCGCGCAGAGCATTGCCACGGCAGTAATCAGCGCCAGCACTGCGGTTAAGCTACCCGCGGTCGCATTCAGTAGCGCACGTATCTCCTCCCGATTACGCTGGGTAGAGTACTCCGAAAGCACCGGCACGAAGGCTTGATTGAAGGCCCCTTCGGCAAATAGACGGCGCAAAAAATTAGGGATCTTAAACGCCACAAAAAACGCATCGGCGCCATCCCCTGCCCCTAATAAGGTAGCGATAACCACGTCGCGCGCCAGCCCCATCACCCTCGACAGCATCGTCATCGCACTGACGACGAGACCCGAGCGCATTAGCCCGCGGCGGACTATTGCGGTGTTTGAGGAAGTATTGGGAGCTTTCTTCGCTGTCATAAGCTATCCACAAAAGCCATCCAGAAAAACTGTCTAGAAAGACTGTCTAGAAAAATCATTCAGACACAAAAAAACCGGCCGCAGCCGGTTTTTTTATGGCGCCTGCCGGCTTACGCCGCCAGTGCCTTAATACGCTTGTTCAAACGGCTCTTCAGGCGAGCTGCTTTCTTCTTAGACAGCACGTCTTTGTCTGCAATACGGTCAACGACCGGCTGCATGGCCTTGAACTCTTCCATTGCCTTAGCGTGGTCGCCGGTGCTGATCGCTTTCACTACACGCTTGATGTAGGTGCGGACCATGCTGCGCTGGCTGGATTTCAGGACGCGACGGTTCTCGGCCTGGCGGGCGCGCTTGCGAGCTTGCTTGCTGTTCGCCACAGGGTATCTCCTTGGAGAATAAAGGTTGCCGAAAAAACGGCAACGAAATTAAATATGTGTTTGTCGGCTGCGCTATGACAGCACGACGTTCCGCAACATGACACTTCTCTAACAACTAGCTGATCAGGTCTATAACAACCAGTTGATTTGGCAGGCTTTTCCACCCTACCAAAACGTATAATAGGCAGTTAAATCGAGCTGCCCATTCACGGGTCTGTCTGAGAGGATGGCATAGTCTATCACGCACCATGCGCGCTTGCTAGCCGTTGTCAATGGTCGTTGATCGAGAATCCCAAGGTCGATGGGGTGATTTATGGATTCAAGCACGGCTTATTTTTGCACGCCAATTAAATTTTTCTGTTTTTTTATATATTTAAAGAGACATGTTCCGTACAAAAAGCATCATTAAAAAAGATTAAAGGAAGACACAAAACAACCTTAGCGTTACACTCTGAAGAGCACCATCGTGCTAGTCAATTAAAACTAGAAAATCTAGTATTAAGCGCTTTCCAAACTTGCCTAGCTGCCTCCTTGAGCACCACGTTGATCGATTTGCAACGTTCAACCAGCTCCATAAAAACAAGCTAATACAATTAATTCTAAAGCTGCTGCATGGCACGCCTTAAAAAGCAGTCGCATCTTATTACTTTTTAAAGTGGGGAAAATGAAAAACATACGCGTTCAACATAGCTTACCGAGCTCAGCGCGGACCAAGTCAACACGGCTAACCGCATGGAATAGTTAAAATAGCGCGGCGGCCATTACGTGGCCGCCGCTACCGAAGCTTTCGAGCCTACTCATTTGGGCAATGGT
>NZ_PJBT01000192.1:0-186457 GCF_002836035.1 Halomonas sp. MES3-P3E
TTAACGAGAGCGGGTTTTCTGTTTCCAGTCTGCCTGCTTGTTTCTAACCTGACTGTCTATTTTCCAGCCTGACCGGTATATAAGCTCGCGCTCCGGTCTTGCGATCGTGTGTAGCGCCCCCGCTTTGCGGTAGGGCGCTTTTTTTTGGCTATAAACTGATAAGGCGTTGCAGAAAGGAGCGCTAGGGCTCTGCCTGAAAGGTCGGCTAGCGAAGACAAGACAAGGCAAAAATTGGCAAAGAAACGGAGTTTACGGGGTGTAAATGAGTATTCTGAGCCAATTTTTAACGCCGTATTGTCGAGCTCAGGCACTTTTCAGACAGAGCCTAAGCCAGGGTGGCGTGCTGCTCGTCAACCACAAGGCTATCGAGCAGGAGATCCAGTTCGGTAATGCGCTTCACCCGCTGAAAGTTCTGCTCGGCTTCGGCGCTGCCTTGGCGCATTTGGGCAAGCCACTGCTTTACTAGAGAGACGACAACGCGGTCAGGCAGCTGTTGGCGCTGTAGGGCGGCGTACTCCTTGAGCACATTGGCGCGCATTGCCCAGCTGCTTTCGGGCAGTCGCTCACCGGTTTGAAGCCAATGGCGAATGCGTGGGGCAAGCCAAGGGTCCGCGAGGGCGCTGCGCCCTAGCATCACATCGCGACAGCCTGAAAGCGTGCGCGCTTTCCAGTAATCTTCCAGCGTCCAGATGTCGCCATTGGCGACCACCGGGATGCTTACGTTGCGGCGAATCTTGCCGATCCACTCCCAGTGGGCTGGGGGGCGGTAGCCTTCGTCACGGGTGCGCGCGTGCACCACTAGTTGTGCTGCGCCACCGGCTTCAGTGGCTTGAGCGCAGGCAACCGCTAAACGGCGATTAGCAAAGCCCAGGCGAATCTTGGCGGTCACCGGGATTTCCCCGTCTAAAGCATCGTGAACGGCTCTAACCGCTTGATAGACGCGATCGGGCTGACGTAGCAGCGAAGCGCCGCCATCGTGGCGATTAACCAGTTTGGCTGGGCAGCCGAAATTAAGGTCAACGCTGACGGCGCCAAGCTTGAGCGCCTGCTGCGCATTCGCCGCTAGAGCAGCAGGGTCAGAGCCCAGTAGCTGTAAATGCACAGGAATACCGCTCGGCGTTGCTACCGGCGGTTGCGCAAGTTCCGGGCAATGCTTATAAAAGACTCTTGGCGGTAGGCGTGCATCGACCACGCGGACAAATTCGGTAACCGTCCAGTCGAAACCCGCATGACGGGTCAGCAGATCTCGGGTCAGTGCATCAATCACCCCTTCCATCGGGGCTAGGCCGATTCTGCCGTTTTGTAGTAAATTAACAACCATGTCTTCCACTATCGCGCCATTGCATTCTATTCTGGGTGTGGCAGGTTAGTGTATTCCCCTCACTGCGCCAAGCGCCTTTATCGGTATTGGCGTAATGATGCGCGTATGAACTATTTAAAAATGGTACACAAAGACGGTACTTAGAGACACGCTACTTAGAGATATAGGAGAGCGCCTTATGCAGAATCAAGAACTCTTACAAGATGGGTTGGCGTTGATGGCGCTGGGTATGGGCGTGGTGTTTGTTTTTCTTACCCTTTTAGTTATCAGCGTCACACTGATGTCGAAGCTTATTGGGCGGTTTCAACCCGTTCCGGTACCTGTTGAAGCGGGCAGAAAATCGCCGCCGCCGCCAGCCGCTTCCACTGAGAAAGATGAGATCATGGCGGTGATCAGTGCTGCAGTGCATCGATACCGTTCAACACGGCGTCGCTAACTTTCTCGATTTTTTTCATTTCAGCCCTCTTTTGGCTATTTTTTTGTTATTTTTACTACAAACTTATAACTCTCTACGGTGAGCCAAGACCATGAACGAAACAAAACGCCCACTAGGCATTACCGATGTCGTGCTGCGCGATGCCCATCAATCGCTGTTTGCCACGCGTATGCGCTTGGACGATATGCTGCCGATTGCTGAAAAGCTTGATCGCGTTGGCTATTGGTCGCTGGAAACCTGGGGTGGGGCGACCTATGACGCCTGTATCCGCTATTTGGGCGAAGACCCGTGGGAGCGTATTCGTGCCCTGAAAGAGGCCATGCCCAATACGCCCCAGGCGATGTTACTACGTGGTCAAAACCTGCTGGGCTACCGCCACTACGCCGATGACGTGGTCGATAAATTTGTCGAACAGGCGAAAACCAACGGTGTTGATGTCTTCCGGGTCTTTGACGCCATGAATGATCCGCGTAATTTGGAGCGCGCCATTCAGGCGGTGCGTAACGTAGAAGGCCATGCCCAAGGCACCATCTCTTATACCGTGAGCCCGGTACATACCCTGGATAGCTGGGTCGATCTCGCCAAAACCATTGCCGGTTTGGGCGCAGATTCATTGGCTATCAAGGATATGGCGGGGCTGCTGACGCCCTACACGGCGTTCGACTTGGTGACGCGGCTCAAGAAAGAGCTGTCGATTCCAGTGCATTTGCACTGTCACGCGACCACCGGCCTTTCCACCTCCACCATTTTGAAAGCGGTGGAGGCGGGCATTGATAACGTTGATACCTCAATCTCCTCCATGTCGATGACCTACGGCCACAGCCCGACCGAATCTGTCGTGGCGATGCTCAAAGACACCGGCCGCGACACCGGGTTGGATCTCGAGCTGCTGGAAGATATTGCCGGTTACTTCCGCGAAGTGCGCAAGAAGTACGCCGCCTTTGAAGGCTCGCTGCGCGGTATTGATTCGCGCATTCTGATTGCTCAGGTGCCCGGTGGCATGCTGACCAATATGGAAGGCCAGCTCAAAGAGCAGGGCGCGGGCGATAAGCTGGACGACGTGCTAAGCGAGATCCCGCGCGTACGCGAGGACCTGGGCTTTATCCCGCTGGTAACGCCCACGTCGCAAATCGTCGGCACCCAGGCGGTGATGAACGTGATGATGGGCGAGCGTTATAAGTCGATCTCCAAGGAAGTTCAAGCGCTGCTAAAGGGAGAATACGGCGCCGCCCCGGCACCGTTTAATGCCGAGCTGCAAAAGCGCGTGTTGGAAGGCGGCGAACCGATTACCTGTCGCCCGGCGGACAATCTCTCACCTGAAATGGATAGATTGGCCGCCGAACTGAAGGAGAAGGCCAGCGCTGAAGGTATCCGCTTGGCCGAAGGCAAGCGCGAAGTCGATGATGTGCTGACCTATGCGCTGTTTCCGCAGATTGGTTTGAAGTTCCTCAAGAACCGCGATAATCCCGATGCCTTTGAGCCCGTTCCCCAGTTAGCTGAAGCAAGCGCTGAAAAGACGCCCGCCAAGGCAGAAAGCAAAGCGCCCGCCACGAGCAGCGGCCCGGAAACCTACACTGTGAAACTCAACGGCAAATCCTTCGTGGTGGAGGTTTCTGAAGGCGGTGAGCTGGGCGAGGTGCAAGAGCAAACGGCAGCCGCACCCAAAGAGGAAGCGCCTGCACCCAGTGGTGAAAGCATTGATGCGCCGCTAGCAGGTAATATCTTTAAGGTGAACGTTCGCCCCGGTGAGCAAGTCGCTGAAGGTGATGTGGTCATCATTCTTGAAGCGATGAAAATGGAAACCGAAGTGCGTGCCAGCAGCGCAGGCACAGTGTCTAAGGTCAACGTCAGCGAGGGCGACAGCGTAGCCGTAGGCGATACGTTGATCGAGCTCTAAGGGCCCAGTAATGGATAAATTAGTGACGTTATGGGAAGGCTCGGGGCTATATAACCTTGAGCTCGGTCAAGCGGCGATGATCATGGTGGGTCTTCTGCTGCTTTACCTTGCCATTTATAAGAAGTTTGAGCCGTTGCTACTGGTGCCGATTGGTTTTGGCGGCATTCTGGCCAATATCCCTGAAGCCGGGCTAGCCATTTCTGCGCTCGACCAGGCGATTGAGGTGGCCAAGCCGGCGGTGCTACAGCAAATGGCAGCAGCGCTGGGTGCGTCCCTTGACCCACTGGCGAACTTAGACGCATGGCGGGAGTCGCTGAAGATGATCGCCCATGATGGCGTCGCACCCGACCAGCTGCGTGCTGCGCGAGACATCGCCGTGGGTGTTGGCTACAGCGACGGCATGCTTTATAACTTCTATAAAGTCGCAATCGGCTCGGGTATCGCCCCGCTGATTATCTTTATGGGCGTTGGGGCAATGACTGACTTTGGCCCGCTGCTGGCGAACCCGCGCACGCTGTTTTTAGGTGCCGCCGCTCAGTTTGGTATTTTTGCTACGCTGTTTGGCGCCGTGGCGCTGACCTCGATGGGCGTCATGGACTTCTCTCTCAATCAGGCGGCCGCGATTGGTATTATCGGCGGTGCGGATGGCCCGACCTCCATCTACGTCTCCAGCGTACTGGCGCCTGAATTACTGGGGGCGATTGCCGTGGCCGCTTACGCCTACATGGCGTTGGTGCCGCTGATTCAGCCGCCGATCATGCGTCTGCTGACGACCGATAAAGAGCGGCAAATCAAGATGACCCAGCTGCGCCCGGTCTCCAAGCTGGAAAAAGTGGTCTTCCCACTGATGCTGTTGATTCTGGTCGCACTGTTTCTGCCCGATGCCGCCCCGCTACTCGGTATGTTCTGCTTCGGTAACTTGATGCGCGAGTGCGGTGTGGTCGAGCGTTTATCGGATACTGCGCAGAATTCCCTGATCAATATTGTGACCATTATTCTGGGGCTGTCCGTCGGCTCCAAGTTAATGGCCGATAGCTTCCTGACGTTTGAAACGTTAGGCATTCTCGGGCTGGGGATTGTCGCCTTCGGGATCGGCACGGCCGCGGGGGTGTTAATGGCCAAGCTGATGAACATGGTCAGTAAAATGCCCATCAACCCGCTGATTGGTGCTGCCGGTGTTTCTGCGGTGCCGATGGCTGCCCGGGTGGCCAACAAGGTGGGGCTGGAGTCGAACCCGCATAACTTCCTGTTGATGCACGCCATGGGACCCAATGTGGCAGGTGTTATTGGGTCGGCGGTTGCGGCCGGGGTGATGATTAAATACCTTGGTTAACTAGTCCTCTGTCATCGCGAGCGAAGCGCGGCGATCTCGGTTTGTGTGCCACCGCAGGACGAGATTGCCGCGTCGCAAGCTCCTCGCAATGACATAGGGGGTGTTCATTGCGAACACAGTGAAGCAATTGTGGATTGGTTTTCAGTGTAGGCTTGAGATTGCTTCGTCGTAGGCTCCTCGCAATGACCGGTGGGTGTCATTGCGAACGAAGTGAAGCAATCTGGGGTTAGTGCTCAAGATAGGATGAGATTGCCGCGTCGCAAGCTCCTCGCAATGACATAGGGGGCCTTTTCGCTCTGCTGCGTCATGCCATTGGTGCAGAGAGAACCTCAATAGCGCTCTTCAAGCGGTTTTCTAGCGGGGAAAGGTCAAGTGGGTTGTCCCGTGGCCAACCAATGGTCAAGCGAACACCGTCGCCATCGTAATCCGCTTGCTCAATGGGGATAGCCTGCTCTTCGCACCAGGCGCGGGCAATCGCTTCATTGGCAAAGCCGAGCCGCAAGGTATAAAGATCGCGCTCGACCACTTCCCGGGTAGGTAGCGTCTCCAAAGCATGACTAACCGCCTGAGCGTAAGCGCGGGCCAAGCCGCCGGTACCTAACTTCGTCCCGCCAAAATAGCGGATCACCACGCAACCAATTTGACCTAATTGGCTGCCCTGCAGAACTTGATACATTGGGCGACCCGCGGTGCCGCCAGGTTCGCCATCATCAGAGAAGCCAATCAAATTTTGCTCGCCGGGTGGGCCAGCAATATAGGCCGTGCAGTGATGGCTCGCATTGGGATGCTCGGCTTTAGCCGCCGCCAGCATGCGGGTGAATGCATCAATGTCTGAGGCGTGGCAGGTCCAGGTAATAAAGTGACTTTTTTCGACTTCGATGTCAGTGGTCTGCCAAGACGAAAGGGGGAGTTCCGGCACCCGGTAACGCATTAATGCTCCGTGATAGTAGCCTTATTTTGCAGGCCAGTTTTTGGATGAGATTCAACACCCATCACCATGCCGAGCACCTGAATATCACGGTTATGCAAAAATAGCGCTGGCTGCAACGTATCCTCAGGCCATAGCTCTACGCCAAAGCGGCTGATCGAGAGCTGCTTCAAGACGATTTTTTGCTGGTTGATTTCGGCAACGGCGGTTTCTGTTTGGGCATCATGCTGATAACGCCGAATAATAATGACATCGCCATCGAACAAGTTGCAATCACGCATTGCGTTACCACGCACTTTAAGCGCATAGGTATTGCGACGAGTAATGCTAGGCGTCGGCGCATAGGTACGCGGGACCGAGTGTAAGTGGTTAGGCTTAACGGTAGGTGCTGCCATCGATATGGTCATTGAGAAATCTCCATTGCATGTTCTTTCATACAGTGGTTTTCAGTATAGACCTGTTTTTGCATACAGTGCTAGCAGTAATTGGTCTTACGCCATATTGATTGAGGTCATGCTGCGACCCAGCGCCGCATAGAGTGAGTGGCGAGAAACGGGCTTTCCGTGTAGAGTTCGACGCGAAATCAATGTGCCTGGAGAGACTCTTGAGCCTGTGTCTACAAGCCCGACAGCTGTCCTGCGAACGTGATGATCGCTCACTGTTTAAGGGGCTGGATCTCGATATTCGCAGCGGTGAAATCGTGCGAATTGAAGGGCCTAATGGCAGTGGTAAAACTAGCCTGCTTAAAATTCTCTCCGGGCAACTGAGCGACTATGAAGGCGAGCTGTTCTGGAATGGCGCTGCAATGCAGAGTGTCCGTGAACATTTTCTCGCTAATTTGCTCTATTTAGGACATGCCCCAGGCATCAAGTCTGGGCTATCCCCCTTAGAAAATTTAGCGTGGTATCAGGCGCTGAGTGGCGAGAGCAGTGGAGGACAGGGCAGCGGGGCACAAGAGGGCGAGGAGCAGCGCCTGGATGCCCTTGAACAGGTTGGCCTGGCAGGCTTTGAAGACGTGCCCGCCGCTCAACTCTCGGCAGGCCAGCAGCGCCGTGTGGCGCTGGCGCGATTGACGCTGACACCCCGCGCGCTGTGGGTGCTAGACGAGCCCTTCACCGCCATTGATCGCCACGGTGTTGCAGCCCTTGAAAGGCAACTGATTAGGCATGCTCAAGCGGGCGGCTGCGTGCTAGTAACGACACACCACGAGTTAGCCGCGTCATCGCTGTTAAGACGCATAGCGCTGGGGTAGAGGAGACCGGATTGCAGGAAACAGGGTTGCAGAAAACAGGCTTGCACAGCTCTTCAGATAGCTCTCTAAACGGATCAGACTCCGTCATGGATGCCCCTTCAGTGCCACTGCTTGAGCATCAGGGCGGGCTGATGATCGCGGTGAAGGCCACGTTGGTGCGTGATTTGACGCTGCTGCTGAGACGTCGCGGTGAAGTGCTCAATCCGCTGGTGTTTTTTGCTCTGGTGATCACCCTGTTTCCGATCGCTATTTCACCCGACCCTGAGCTGTTGGCGACGATTGCGCCGGGGTTGCTATGGGTGGCGGCACTGTTAGCCGCGCTGCTGTCACTAGATAGCCTGTTTCGCAGTGACTACGACGACGGCAGCCTTGAACAGCTGTTACTCGCTCCGCAGCCGCTGGCTGCATTAAGCGTGGCGAAAGTGGCCGTGCATTGGCTGCTGACCGGGCTGCCGTTGGCACTGATGGCGCCACTGCTGGGCATTATGCTCGCACTGCCTGCGGGTAGTTACGCGGTGTTGGCGCTATCGCTGGCGCTGGGCACGGCGAGCTTGAGCCTGATTGGTGCCATTGGGGCGGCGTTAACCGTCGGCTTGGCGCGGGGCGGCGTACTGCTCTCGCTGCTAGTGCTGCCGCTGTATATTCCGGTACTCATTTTTGGCGCAGGTGCCGTCCAGGCGGCTATTTTGGGCGACGGTGTCTCTGCGCACTTGGCTATCTTAGGCGCGCTGCTGGCCGCTTCACTTATGTTAGCGCCGTGGGCGATTGCCGCATCGCTGCGTATCAGTATTAACGGTTAAGGACAGGACACGCTATGTGGGCCTTTATACACAAACTGGGATCACCCAAGTGGTTCTATGGCATTAGCGCCAAATTACAGCCCTGGTTTTGGGCCGCAGCGGTGCTGTTATTGGTCACTGGCTCGCTGTGGGGGCTGGCGTTTGCGCCTGCGGATTATCAACAGGGCAACAGCTTCCGGATCATTTATGTTCACGTGCCGGCGGCCTTTTTAGCTCAATCGATTTTTATCTCCATGGCAGTGTCTGGGCTGGTGTTTATGGTCTGGAAAATTAAAGTCGCCGATATGGCGGCGGCAGTCATGGCACCGCTGGGCGCTGCGATGACCTTTGTCGCGCTATTTTCCGGTGCTGTATGGGGGGTGCCGACCTGGGGTACCTGGTGGATGTGGGATGCCCGGCTTACCTCCATGCTGATTCTGCTCTTTCTCTATTTAGGCGTGATTGCCCTGCGCGGTGCGTTTACCAGCCGCGATAGCGCCTCACGGGCAGCCTCGGTGCTGGCCATGGTGGGCGTCATCAACATTCCCATCATCAAATACTCGGTGGATTGGTGGTACACCCTGCACCAGCCAGCCTCGTTTACATTAACCTCGCGCCCAACGATGCCCACCGAAATGTGGCTACCGCTGGTCATTATGGTGCTGGGTTTCTACAGCTTTTTTATTGCCTTGACGCTGATGCGCACGCGCAGCGAGATCCTACGCCGAGAGTCGAGCAAGCGCTGGGTACAGGAGCTCGTTAACGGCCAGGTAGTGAATGCACAGGCAGAGGAGACGCGCTAATGGCATTTGCCTCATTTTCCGAATTTCTCGCCATGGGTGGCCATGCGCCTTACGTATGGTCTGCCTGGGGAGTAACGGCACTGCTGCTGGTGGCCACCGTTTGGCATGCACGTGTTGAACAACGTCAGTTACTGAATGGCATAAAGCGTCGGGCACGGCGCGCAAATAGCTTGAGAGAGAACGCCCAATGACCCCTAAACGTAAACAGAAACTCTTCGTCATTTTGGGTTTGGTATCGTTAACCGCGATTGCTGTCGGGCTAACGCTGTATGCGCTACGTGCCAACATTAATCTGTTTTTTAGCCCGGTGCAGATCGCCCAGGGCGATGCGCCCGTGGAACGACAGATTCGCGCGGGTGGCATGGTGAAAGAGGGCTCGGTGTCCCGTAACCCTGACAGCCTGGACGTCGCGTTTACCGTGACTGATTATGTCGATGACCTAGAGGTCTACTACAGCGGCATCCTTCCCGATCTATTCCGCGAAGGCCAAGGTGTGGTGGTGGTCGGGGAGCTTCAAACCGATGGCCGTTTGTATGCCGATAAAGTGCTGGCGCGTCACGATGAGAACTACATGCCGCCTGAAGTAGCGCAGGCACTTGAAGAGGCGGGCTATTCGCCAGCCGACTATCAGGCCAAAGCTGCCGAAGTGGGTAAGCGGCTTGATGAAGAGGGCGTCCCTCAAGCAAGCGAGTATTAACCCCCATCGTTTAACCGACTTGCCCTACCGCCAGTGCTAATTCGGAGCGCACATGCTGATTAAAATGATTCCTGAAATTGGCCACTTCGCCCTCATCATCGCGCTGTTGATGGCGATGGTGCAGGCAGTGATGCCCCTGGCCGGTGCAGCGACCCGCCGCCCACTGTGGATGGCGTATGGTCAGCCCATGGCGGCCGGGCAGTTTCTGTTCATTGCCATCGCCTACGCCTGTTTGACCGCGAGCTATATGCTGGATGACTTTAGCGTGGCGAACGTAGCGAATAACTCCAATACGCTGCTGCCGTGGTACTACAAATTCAGCGCGGTGTGGGGCAACCATGAGGGCTCTGTCCTGCTATGGAGCCTAATGCTGGCAGGCTGGGGCTTTGCGGCGAGCCTGTTCACCGGCAACTTGCCGCGGGATATGGTCGCTCGGGTGATGGGCGTCATGGGCATGGTATGTGTCGGTTTCTTACTATTCATCCTGATCACCTCTAACCCTTTTGAACGCTTGCTGCCCGACATGCCGCAAGACGGTGCCGACCTCAACCCGCTGCTGCAAGACTTCGGGCTAGTGGTGCATCCGCCGATGCTTTACATGGGCTATGTGGGTTTTTCCGTGGTCTTTGCCTTTGCGATTGCGGCTCTCATGGGAGGGCGCCTAGACGCCGCCTGGACGCGCTGGGCACGTCCCTGGACGAATCTGGCCTGGGCGTTTTTGACCGTGGGGATCGCCCTGGGCAGTTGGTGGGCCTATTACGAGCTTGGCTGGGGCGGCTGGTGGTTCTGGGACCCGGTCGAAAACGCGTCGCTGCTGCCCTGGTTAACGGGGACTGCGCTGGTGCACTCGCTGGCGGTGACCGAAAAGCGCGGCTCGTTTAAGAGCTGGACCGTGCTATTGGCGATCTCGACCTTTTCGCTGTCGCTGATGGGAACCTTCCTGGTGCGCTCCGGCGTGCTCACCTCGGTACATGCGTTTGCCAACGACCCTGCCCGTGGCTTCTTTATCCTGATGCTGCTGGCGATTACGGTGACGCTCTCGCTGCTGGTATTCGCACTGCGAGCCCCACGGGTCAGCCATAAAGTGGGCTTTAACTGGCTCTCTCGCGATGCGCTGCTGCTGGTCAATAATATCTTCCTGGTCATCATGACGGTCACCGTTTTGCTTGGCACCGTCTACCCGCTGATTCTTGACTCCCTGGGGCTGGGTAAAATCAGCGTGGGCCCGCCTTACTTCAATGCGCTGTTTGTACCGCTCACCGTGATGATGTGCATCTTTATGGGACTAGGCTCGGTAACGCGCTGGAAGGGGATGGCGGTGCGCGACCTAGTCCGTAAGCTCTGGTTGGCGGGCGTTTCTGCGCTGGTATTGGGCATACTGATGCCGCTGCTTTATCGCGGTGAGTGGAACCTGTTTGTCTCCCTGGGGATCGTCTCTGCGCTTTGGATTGTGCTACCGATGGTGCGCGATGTATTTGATAAAACTCGTCACGCCAGCTCGTTTATCGCCGGGTTACGCAAGCTCTCACTCTCTTACTGGGGCATGGTGTTAGGACACATTGGTGTGGCGGTCACGATTGTGGGTGTTGCGGTGGTTTCCAACTACAACATCGAGCGTAACGTGCGCATGTCGCCGGGTACCACGGTTGAAGTGGCGGGCTATCAGTTCACCATGACGGAGTTAGCCGAGCGTCGCGGGCCGAACTTTTTGGCAGACACCACGATCCTTCAGGTACAGCGTGGCGACACCGGTAGCAGTTTCACCATGCGCCCTGAAAAGCGCCTTTATCTCGCGACCGGTATGCCGATGACCCAGGTGGCTTTGCGACCGGGGCTGTTCCGTGATCTCTATGTGGCCATGGGCGAAGACCTTGGCGACGGCAGTTGGGCGATGCGCGTCCAATACAAACCCTTTGTACGCTGGCTATGGCTGGGTGCTCTGTTTATGGCATTTGGCGGCGTATTGGCAGTGCTCGACAAGCGCTATCGCCGCGCGACGGTCACTCGTGAGGCACCGAAAGCGTCCGGCAAAGGCGATACTGCGCAGGAGGCCGCTGTATGAAGCGTCGGTTACTGCTATTACTGCTGCCGGTTTGCTTTTTAGGCTTGGCGTTGTTCTTTTTCCAGGGCCTATCGCTGGATCCTTCCCAGCGCGATTCCGCGCTGATGGCGCGAGAGTTCCCGGCCTTTGAAGCCACCACGCTGCGCGATGAGAATCGGCGCGTGGATCAATCGCTGCTTCAGGGCGACGTCACCCTGGTTAACGTATGGGGCGAGTGGTGCCCCGCGTGTAAGCAGGAGATGCCCCAACTGCTGGAGCTGGCCGATCAGGATATTCGGATGGTCGGGGTTAACTACCGCGATACCCGCGAGAAAGGCATGGAGTTTCTCAGCGAGTTTGGCGATCCGTTTGAAGTGAATATTTTTGATCCAGAAGGCGAACTGGGTTTTGATCTTGGCGTTTACGGCGCTCCGGAAACCTTTCTGGTCGATGCCGACGGCGTTATTCGCTATCACCATAAGGGCTACGTATCGCCACAAGACGTCCGCGAACGAATCCTGCCGGAGGTGGAAAAATGGCGCTAATGCGAACCATGGCAGCGCTACTACTGCTGGTCATAGCGTTTGGTGCAGCGGCGGGGGGGATCGAGCTACGCGAGTTTGACGATCCGGTCATGGAGAAGCGCTATCACGATTTAACCGCCTCGATGCGCTGCCCGCTGTGTGAAAACCAGGCCATTGACGATTCCGATGCCCCTATCTCGGGGGACATGCGCGAGCGTGTCTACCAACTGCTGCAAGACGGCCAGTCGGACATCGAAATCGTCAATCATATGGTCCAGCGATTTGGCGAATATATTCTCTATAACCCGCGTTTGGAAAGCCGCACCTATCTGCTTTGGGGGCTGCCTATTGCGCTGGTGCTGCTAGGCGCGCTGGTGGTTGTGTTAATGATTCGTGCCCGCCGAAATGCCTCTGCTAAAGCGTTGAGCGCCGAAGAGCGCCAGCGTATAGATGCGCTGATTAACCGTAAGAGGTCTTCATGACGCTGCTCTGGATTGCGATTGCCGTTTTACTGCTCCCCGCGCTGTGGCTGCTGGTAGCGCCGCTAAGAAACGCACGTCGATTACATGATCAACAACACGCGTTTGAAACCAATGACACCTCTGCCGAGCAGAACGTGGCGATTTTTAAGCGTCGCTTAACGTCATTAGAAGCGGCGCGAGAGCGTGGCGACATTGACGCCGAGCGCTTTGAAGAAGACCGCTTGGAGCTTGAGCGTAGCCTGCTGGAAGACACCGCCGTGCGCGCGCGCCGGCCGCTCAAACCAGCGGGGGCGGGTCGCCTTGTGGTGCCGGTCGTTATGGTGGCCGTGGTAGTGGTCAGCGTGCTTTGGTATCAGCAAAAAGGTGCCGAAGGCGACCTAGTGCTGCTAGCGGTACAGCAAGAAGTACAGAATGACCCCGAAGGCTCGCTGGAAATGTATATCGAGCGGATGGAAGAGCAGGCCGAGCGTCAGCCGGATAACCCAAACGTGTGGAGCGCGCTGTTTCCGGTCTATCGCGAAACCGGACAGATGCCCCAGGCCGTCGATGCGCTTGAACGCTTGATGGAGATTGAGGGCCGCATTCCACCGCTGCTTGCTCAACTAGCGCAAATTCGTTTCTTTATGGCCGAGCGCGAACTCACCGATGAAGTGCAGGCGCTGGTCGATGAAACGCTGGAACAAGATCCACGCCAGCCGACCGTGCTAGGCATGCTAGGTATTCATGCCTTTGATAACGGTGACTATGAACAGGCTATCGACCGCTGGCGCCGTGCTGTGGCCAACATCGAAGACCCCAATACCGCCGCCTCGCTACGCGATGGCATTCGTGTTGCCCAAGAGCGGATGGGCGTTGCGCCTGAAGAGGCTGCCGTGGAAGCTGCCCAGAGTTCAGGCATTCGTGTGAGTGTCTCGTTAGACGAAAACCTCGCCGATCGCGTTGACGGTGATGACACGGTGTTTATTACCGCTCGTGATGTGGAAGGTGAGTTACCACCGCTGGCCGTGGTACAAGCACAAGTGTCTGAACTGCCCATGACCGTCGTGTTAGATAATAGCGTCGCCATGTCGCCCCAAGCGCAAATCTCTCAGGTACGGGAGGCACGTTTGGTGGTGCGCGTTTCGCCCTCTGGGCAAGCCATGCCCCAACCCGGTGATCTATTTGGTGATCTTGAGAGCGTCAGCGTCGGACCAATCTCAGATGATGAAGCCGCTGAGGTGGTCATTAACCGTGTCTTTGAATAATCGCAACGGGAACGCTGCCTAAGTATGCGCTTAACCTCGATTCGCTTAGTCGGGTTCAAGTCGTTTGTTGACCCCGTGACGGTACCCTTCGATGGCAATATGACCGCCATCGTGGGCCCCAACGGCTGTGGTAAATCCAACATTATTGACGCCGTGCGCTGGGTCATGGGGGAGTCCTCCGCTAAAACCCTGCGTGGCGAGTCCATGGCCGATGTCATTTTCAACGGCTCCACTGGCCGAAAGCCGATCAGCCAAGCCTCCATAGAGCTTAAGTTCGACAACCGTGATGGCGGTATGGGCGGCGTTTATGCGCAGTATGCCGAAATCGTCGTTAGGCGCTTGGTAACGCGGGATGGGCAATCCAACTACTTCTTCAACGGTCAAAAGTGCCGTCGGCGCGATATCGCCGACCTATTTATGGGCACCGGCTTGGGGCCGCGCTCCTACGCCATCATCGGCCAAGGCATGATTTCGCGGTTGATCGAAGCCCGCCCCGACGACCTGCGCTCGACGCTGGAAGAGGCCGCGGGTATCTCCAAGTACAAAGAGCGTCGCCGGGAAACCGAAAACCGCATGCGGCGCACCCAGGAGAACTTGGAGCGTCTGGACGATATTCGCGAAGAGCTGGATAAGCAGCTAGAGCGTCTCAAGCGTCAGGCCGAAGCCGCCAAGCGCTATCAAGATCTCAAGGAGCAGGAGTATCGGCTCAAGGGTGAGCTGGCGCTACTGCGCGGCCGCACCCTGCGGGCGGAGCAGTCCCACCAGGAGAGCCGCGTTCGCGAGTTGGAAATCGCGGTAGAAAAAGATGTCTTCGGCGTTCGTCAGTGCGAAACCCGCTTGGAACAAGCCCGCGAACAGCACGATGAACTCTCTGAAGTGCTCGACCGCCACCAACAGCAGTTCTTTGAAACCACCACGCGCATTGCCCGTCTGGAACAGGATCAGGCCCACCGCCGCAGCCGTGAAACCCAGCTCGCTAACGACATTGCCACGGCTCGCCGCGAATTGGACGAGCAGCGCCGGGTTAGCGAAGGCGACCAGACGCGCCTCGCCGCCATTGATGAGCGCTTTGACGATCTGCTTCCCGAGCACGAAGCCTTAGAGGAGAAGCTTGAAAGCCTGGAGCAGTCGCTAGCCGACGCATCTCCCGCTCTGGAAGCCGCCGAGCAGCAGTGGACCGATGCCGAAACCCGCTGGCGGGATGCCAGCCGCGACGCTGATCGTAGCCAGGATCAATTGCGCGATTTGGAGCAGCGCATTCAGCGGCTGCAAGCCGAAAATCAGCGCCGCCGCCAGCAGCGCAGTGAGGTCGCCGACCTCACAGGGCTGCGCGAAGAGCATGCCGTATGCGAAGAGCAGTTAGCGGATGCCCAGCAGCAGGCGGAGGGTTTTCAAGCCCAGCGGGATCAATGGCAGCAGCGTTATAGCGATGCCAAGGCGGCCTACCAGCAGGCGACTCAAACGCGCGATCATCAACGCGCTGAACTGAGCCAGCGTCAGGGGGAGCTGGCCTCGCTGCAAGCGTTGATTGATGCGGCACTGGTGGATCACGACCCTGCGATAGGCACAACCCTGGAAGCGCATGGTTTGGCAGAGGCTCCCCAGCTGGGCGAGGTATTACAAGTGGCACCAGGTTGGGAAGCGCTTACTTCCTGGTTGCTTGCGCCGTGGCTCAATGCACGCTTAGTCTCTCGCCATCAGTTGGCGGCCTTGCCCGAAGCCTTAGCCACCGATTGGCGTTTGATCGATCAAACCTCGCCAGCTCCCTCCACATCAGGTCAGCGATTAGACAGTTTAGTCAAAGGCGCAGGCGCGCTGGGCGAGTGGTTAGCAAGCATTCACTATACGCAAACGACAGAAGAGGCAGAGGCGCAGGTGGCGCATTTGGCGCCTGGCGAAACCGTGGTGAGCCAGGATGGGGTTTGGTTGGGCCGTGGCTGGCTGCATCAGCAGGCCAACGGCGAAGGCATCGACGGTCTTCTATTGACCCGCCGCCGCTACGACGAGCTTTCCGCTCAGCGCGAAAGTGAAGAAGAGGCCTTGGCGCTGGCAGAGGAGCAGTGTGAGGCGGCCAGTGAGACGATTGAAGCGCTGGAGCAGGCTCGCGAGCAGCAGGCCGAACAGGAGCGTGCTCACGCCACCACCCTGCAGCAGCTGGCGGTAAAAGAGCGTAGTTTGGCCCAGCGCTTGGAACACCTTGAAGGTCGTGCAACGGAGCTCGATGAAGAGCTTGCCCAGCTACAAGAGGATGAAGCAGAGTTAGCGCTTACTCTTGATGAGCAGCGCGCCCGCTGGCATGTAGCGATGGAGCAGCTGGAGAGCACCGCCGAAGCACGGGAAACCAGTGCCGAGCAGCGCAACCGGCAGCGCGAGGCCCGTGATCAACTGACCCAGCAGCATGCGCCGCTCAAAGCGCAGCAGCAGGCGTTGGCACTTGAGCGTGAACGCTTAAGCGCTGAGCGGGATAGCCTGCGCTCTCAGCAGGCGCGCTCAAGTGATTCTGAGGAGCGCCTCTCGCTGCGTATTGCCGAGCTTGAAGAGTCGCGGGAGATGTTGGTCGAGCCCGACGAGCTGGCGGGGGAAGAACTTGAAGAGCTGCTTCATCAGCGTGAGCAGCAGGAGGGGCGCTTAAACGCGACTCGTCAGCAGGCCCAGGCACTGGCTGAGCAACTGCGCAGTGACGAACTTGCCCGTCAGCAGCATGAACGTAACCTGGAGCAGAGTCGTGAGCAGCTCCAGCAGCGGCGTATGGACGTGCAGGCGCTGGCACTTAAAGCCGCCACCCAGGATGAGCAGCTAACGGAGCTTGGCCATAACGTCGAGACCCTCACTGAGCAGTTGCCCCAGGACGCGACGGAAACCCGTTGGCAGGAAGTTCTGGAAAGTACCACGGACAAGATTCGCCGCTTGGGGGCGATCAACCTCGCCGCCATTGAGGAGTATGACCAGCAGGCCGAGCGACGAAATTATCTGGAAGCGCAGCACGCCGAACTGACCGAAGCGCTGGAAACCCTTGAACGGGCGATTAAGCGTATTGACCAAGAAACCCGGGTGCGCTTCCGCGAGACCTTTGATCAGGTCAATGCCGGGTTGCAGGCGCTGTTCCCCCGTGTATTCGGCGGCGGTGCGGCATGGTTAACGCTAACCGGCGATGACCTGTTGGAAACCGGCGTGGCGATTATGGCGCGCCCGCCGGGTAAGAAGAACAGCACCATTCATCTGCTATCGGGCGGTGAAAAAGCGCTGACTGCACTATCGTTGGTATTCGCTATCTTTCAGCTCAACCCTGCGCCGTTCTGTATGCTGGATGAAGTGGATGCACCGCTGGATGACGCCAACGTGGGCCGTTACGCCCGGTTGGTGAAAGAGATGTCTGAGAACGTGCAGTTTATCTATATCACTCACAATAAAATTGCCATGGAAGCCGCCGAGCGCTTGATGGGGGTGACCATGCAAGAGCCCGGCGTATCTAGGTTAGTCTCGGTGGGTATTGAAGAAGCGGCAGCGCTGGTCGATTAAGCGCCTTTTTCCTTCACCTTCAAAAGTCTTGCTGAGCAAGAAATTAACGATAGCCGCTTAGTGCGTGTACTAGATGAGCGTTGGGATATTACGGTGCATATACATCTAACACGACCGGCCGCCCCATCAGTGCGACAGCAGAAGAATTTTGGAAGAGACTGTAACTATAAACAGCAGTTTGTTAATCATGGAGTGATAAACGTTATGCAAATACGCAAAAAAATGTCCTAACGCGCTCAAGTTAACTATATTACCTCTATTAATGTTTGGTATGAGAACGTTAAGCAGCTTATAAATGGATCTTGCCAAGGGGGATGATTAGCACGTTAGTAAGCAAATGGCTGAAACGGTTATGCACTTCCCAACGGTCAAAATGGCTTTTGTAGCTTTCGAGCTTCCTTTATAAAGCGATGTATAACGATTAGATCAAAGGCTCGTGGCACTTTTGGCTGAAGTTAAGGTCGGACTTTTGCCTTAACCGGCTTCAATAACAGTCTCAAAAGCGTGAAAATAGCGTAATTATCAGCAAAAATTGGCCCTTTTCATAGCAATCGCGCTATGCTTGGTGGCAAGTACTTATTAAATAGCAGTTACCCATATTTAGGCATGGTGCCTTAGCAACCGGCAAGATGACCATGGAACGTTCGACATGGAACTAAGAGAGTGGCTAATCATTTTAGGGCTGGCGTTGGTATCGCTCATCGTTATAGACGGTGCGCGAAGACTTCAACGTCAGCGTCGTGTACCCCGTCTGGATCAGGCGGAAAAGGATCTTTCAGCTAGTCAGCTAGAAGATGATCCCGATGAAGCTGCTAAAGCAGCAGAGATCAATTGGGAACTACCCAATGGCGGTGCACGAGTCGTTAAGCCCGCTGACTATAGTGGCTTAGGTAATAAACCAAAGTTAGAGCGTCAAGAGCATCCTGGCCCTTCCAGAGTGCTTTCTGAGTTTAGGCGTTCGGCGTCAGCTAAAGCAGCCAAACGCAAAGCTGCAAAAGCGGAATCCATCGCTAATTCCCAATCAATAGCAGCAGAAAAAGCGGAGCGCCCAGCCGTCGCTAAAGCAAATACTGCGACGACTTCACCCTCCATGCCGACTGAGCATGAGCGCCTTGAGCCCAGTATTTCTATGGCAAGTACTTCAATGAACAGCACTTCAAAGGCCAGTACCTTAAAGGCTGCTGAGGTTCCTCAAGATAGAGAGGCCGTATCGCAACACGAAGCCGAGCCAACGGCGGCCGCTGATTCTGCTGCAATGGCTAACGCAACCGCTTCTAACGCGAACGCTGAAGCAACTGAGCCTGCTCCACAGGCCGCTATAAAAGAAGACTCAACGACCCGTGAGGCAGCTGCTTCGCCTGATGACATGTCTATTCGCGCAAGCGAAACGGATACGGAAGCCTCTGTTCAGCCTGATTATGACGCTGAACCGGTACTGCGTGCTGAGCCAGAAGATGCCGTATTTGCAAAACATGCTAATGATCACTCTCCTAAACGTCGTCAGTTGCGTTCCGATACAGCCGGGGAGCACGACGAGCTGGACGATGACGAAGTGGATGAGTACCGGTTAATCGACTTTGAAGGCATGGGCCGCTCATTGAAGCGCCGGTTGATCGAGCGTCGTAAAGAGAAACAACGTAAAAAGGCTGAGAAAGCGCTGCGAGATAAGGAGCTGGCCAAGCAGAAAGCTGAGCGTAAAGCAGAGGAAGCGGAACAGCGGCGTGAAGCGAAAGAAGCCGCCGATGCTGAGCGTGCTCGCGTAGCCCAAGAGCAGGCGCAGGCACGTGAAGAGGCAGCAGCCAATGCAGCGGCCGCGGATAGACTGGCTGCTCAGCAGCGAGCGGATGATCAAGCTCGTGAAGCGTCTCGGTATGAAGAGCCCCTTTATGAAGAGGGCTACTCTGCTGATTTTGACGAAAACGCCGATTATGCCAGTGATGCTGCTTATGACGATCGCGCTGCTGAGGAGCGCGGGGGGAATGATAGCGTCCGCATACATCCCACATTAGAAAAAGCCCTACGTCACGATGTGAGCGGCGAACACGCCAAAGAGACGCTTTCCAGCGCTGAAGAAGTGGTTGTTATCAGCGTTCTCTCCCGTGATCCCGAAGGGTTTGACGGTAGCAAGCTGCTGGAACTCATGATGGTGTGTGGCTTGCGCTATAGCCGTGAAATGGGCATTTTCCACCGCTTTGAAACGGAAAGTGATGACAGCGAACTGCAGTTCTCCATGGTCAATGTCGTTAAACCAGGCACCTTCCCCATTGAAGAGATGGGCGAGTTCATGACCCCAGGCATCACCTTACTGATGCCACTGCCGGGTGCACTTGATAGCGCAGCCGCGTTCGAGGCGATGGTTGAAACCGCCATGGTCGTGGTACGTCATATGGGCGGCGAACTGAAAGATGAAAACCGCAGTGTGATGACCGCACAAACGATCGAGTTTGCCCGTCAGCGGGTGCGTGAATTTGAGCGTCGCCATCGTCTGCATCGGCATATGCAAGTCCGCTAAATCACACTGGCTGTTCAACACCCGCCTTCTTGCCAGAAGGCGGGTGTTTTTGTTCAATAAACGCTAATTTTACAGTCGTTCAGTTTTCACGTTCGTTCAATTTTTAAATTGCTTAGGTTTTGCGTTGTCGCTGCCGAGTACTGGAACCCATTCTAATGAGCAAGTCTGATTCTCAACCGTTGGAAGAGATTACCCAGCTGCGGGCCGCCCTTGATGAGGCAAACTACCGCTATTACGTGCTGGATGATCCCACCCTTACCGATGCCGACTACGACCGTCAGCTGCAACGTTTACAGCAATTGGAAGCCAGCCATCCAGAACTGATCACCAGCGATTCACCCACCCAGCGCGTAGGCGCCGCCCCCGCCGATGGCTTTCCATCAGTGGCGCACGCAATCCCTATGCTGTCGTTGGATAATGCCTTTAGCCGCGACGATATCCATGCCTTTGCCGAGCGGGTGGCGGAACGCTTGGAGTGCAGTGCGGACGAGGTTGAATTTACCTGCGAGCCTAAGCTGGACGGTGCGGCGGTGTCGCTGGTTTTTGAGCAGGGCGTGCTGGTGAGCGGCGCCACCCGGGGCGATGGACGTACCGGTGAAGGTATCACCTCTAACCTGCGCACTTTGCGTTCGGTGCCGTTAAAGCTGATGGGCAAAAACGTACCCGAGCTGCTGGAAGTGCGTGGTGAAGTGATTATGCGCCATGCAGGGTTTGAGGCGTTGAACGAGCGCGCTCGGGAAGAGGGCAGCAAGGTATTTGCCAATCCGCGCAATGCGGCGGCAGGCAGCCTGCGTCAGCTCGACCCGCGTATTACCGCGAAACGTCCGCTGGAGTTTCACGCCTATCAGGCAGCGCGCTTGGAGCCTGATTTAGGCGATACCACCCACAGCGAACTAATGGCACGGTTATCCACGTTAGGATTTCGCGCCAGTGCAGAGCTGAAAGTCGTCAAAGGCCCGCAAGCTGTCGCCGACTACTGCGAGCAGTTGGGCGAAAAACGCGATGCGCTTGGCTTTGATATCGACGGCGTGGTGATCAAGGTGAATGACCTGCGCTACCAGCGTGAGCTGGGCTTTGTCGCCCGCGCGCCACGTTGGGCGGTGGCGTTTAAGTATCCTGCTCAGGAAGAGGTCACCACGCTTAACGATGTCGAGTTCCAGGTTGGCCGTACCGGGGCAATCACGCCGGTGGCGCGGCTTGAACCGGTCACCGTGGCAGGCGTGACGGTCTCCAATGCTACGCTGCATAACGCCGATGAAATCACCCGCCTGGACGTGATGATCGGTGATACGGTCTCTATTCGCCGAGCGGGCGACGTTATCCCTCAGGTAGTGAGAGTGCATGTTGAACAGCGGCCTGCGGATGCCAGGGCCATTGTTTTTCCTGAACACTGCCCGGTATGTGGGTCGGATATTGAGCGCGTTGATGGCGAAGCCGTGGCGCGCTGTTCCGGCGGCCTCTACTGCGCCGCCCAGCGCAAAGAGGCGTTGAAGCACTTCGCCAGCCGCAAGGCGCTGGATATCGACGGCCTGGGCGAGAAACTGATTGTGCAACTGGTCGACTTGGATTGGGTCAAAACCCCGGCGGACCTGTTTCATTTGACTGTTGAGCAGCTAAAAAGCCTGCCGCGCATGGGCGAGAAGTCGGCCAATAATTTGGTCAACTCACTTGAAAAAGCCAAATCGACCACCCTGGCGCGGTTTATTTACGCGCTAGGGATTCGTGAAGTAGGCGAAGCCACAGCGGCCAACCTTGCTAATCACTTTGGCACGCTTGAAACCGTCCAAACGGCGGAACTGGCAGCGCTGGAAGCAGTCAACGATGTCGGCCCGATTGTCGCCGCCCACGTGCACACTTTTTTCCGCCAGCCGCACAACCAGGAAACCATTGCCGCGCTGATTGATGCCGGTGTGACCTGGCAGGAAGCCGCCGTTACCCAAGGCCCAACGCCGCTGGAAGGCCAGACCTGGGTATTGACGGGCTCGCTTGAGAGTATGACCCGCGATGAGGGTAAGGCGCGCTTGCAGGCATTAGGGGCGAAGGTAGCGGGCAGCGTGTCGAAGAAGACTACCTGTCTCGTCGCTGGCGAAGCTGCAGGCAGTAAGCTAACCAAAGCCGAGCAGATGGGTGTAGAAGTGATCGATGAAGCGACCTTTATGGAACGTTTGGCAGAGTGGGAGCAGAGTTAATGAGCCGTTTTATTGAAGTGCCCGCAAGAATGCTGCCACCGGAAACCCTCAATGCGCTGCTTGAGGCGTTTGTGACCCGCCAGGGTTACGACACGACCGATACCACGGGCGAGGGCATGCATGGCTGGGTAGCAGAGCTCAAAAAGCAGCTTGAGCGTAACGAACTGATCATCGCCCATGACCTTGAGCTGGAGATGACCGAGGTCATGACCCTAGCTCGCTGGCGCTCGTTTGGCCGAGATATCGCCGATGACGAGGAAGAGGGTGATTTTTAGACGCATCTTCCGAAAAGCACTCCGGTATGTCGTTGCGAGGAGTGCAGCGACGCGGCAATCTTTGCTGGCAGTGGCAAGCAAATCCGAGATCGCCGCGCTGCGCTCGCGATGACATTTATCTGAAGCATTGAGTCCTGTCATTGCGAGGAGCGAAGCGACGCGGCAATCTTTGCTGGCAGTGGCAGGCAAATCCGAGATCGCCGCGCTTCACTCGCGATGACATTTAGCTGAAGCATTGAGTTCTGTCGTTGCGAGGAGCGCAGCGACGCGGCAATCTTTGCTGGCAGTGGCAGGCAAATCCGAGATCGCCGCGCTGCGCTCGCGATGACATTTAGCTGAAGCATCGAGTCCTGTCATTGCGAGGAGCGCAACGACGCGGCGAACTTTGCAGGCAGTGGCAGGCAAATCCGAGATCGCCGCGCTTCGCTCACGATGACATTTATCTGAAGCATCGAGTCCTGTCGTTGCGAGGAGTGTAGCGACGCGGCAATCTCAAGCTTGCCTATTGAGCGTTCTCGCCCCGAATAATCGCGCTGATAATGCGTCGCCCTGGGTGCAAGTGATCGACCAGGGGCGCTTCCAGCGGCATCGGTTCATCGCACATTCTTGAAGCAATCACCTCGGCGCATAGCGGCGCGCTGGCTAGCCCGCGTGAGCCATGAGCCGTCGATATCCACAGGCCTGGGTGGTGCTCGCCTGGCGTCTCTGGCACCCGAGTAGCATCTTTAGCTAGCCGCGCATAGTCGGCCTGCCACGCCTCTGCTACCGGCACAGGCCCTGCATAAGGGGTTTTGTCAGGGCTGGCCGCACGCACCGCCGCGCGACCTTGAAGGTGTTCAGGCGTTAATTCACTACCGGCTTTTTCCAGCTCGGCGACTAAGTTGGGCAATGTCTGACGCAGCTCATCAATATTGCGTTGATGATCGTCGGCGGTTACATCGGTGGTTGCATTATTGGGTACAAAGCTGGCGCCAAATGTCAGTACGCCATCCAGAGCAGGCGATACATAGCCACCGGCGCATATCACGCGGGTTGGGCCTGCTACCCCATCGGGTAGTTTTAGCTCGCTAATCTGACCGCGGACCGACTGCAGCGGCAGTTCGCTGGTTTGCGCAAAGCGGTTAGCCAAATGCGCACTGGCAATCACTACCTGATCGACATTAAGCGTGCTGGCATCGTCTAGATTGAGCTGCCACCCGGCGGTTGTGCGGGTAAGGGAGCTAACGTCACCCTGCTGGAAAGTCACTCCTGGCTGACTAAGTAAGTGCTCACATAGTGCCTTGGGCTGAACCCATCCCGCTTGTGGGTAAAACAGCCCATGGGGTGCGTCAATGGGCATGGCCGCTGCTTCGCTTAGCGCCGGGTTGTTTAGCGCAGTGACAACGTTGCTGGGCAGCGGGTGTTGTTCAATAAAACGCTGCTGGCGGCGTGCTTCTTTATCACTACTCGCCAACTGCACCACGCCGCAAGGCTGCCATAAAGGGGGTGTGGATAACGGCTGTGTGGATAGCTGTTGGGTAAGCCAACGCTGGCTGTACAGCAGCCCGGCAAGGTAAACACGGCTTTGGTTATTAGTCTCGGCAGCCAGCTTTACATACAGCGCACCCTGACGATTGCCTGAGCCGCCCGCGCCGGGGGCTTCGCGCTCAACAACCGTTACCTGAATGCCGCGCCGCGCTAACGCTGCCGCCATCGTGCTGCCCGCCAGCCCAGCACCGACTATCGCAACGTGCTTTACAGCCGCCACGGGCGGCGGGGTAAACCAGGGTGTTGCCTGGCGGCGCTGCTCCACAGGCGGCGTTTCGATACTGCCCGCGAGCATTTCCCGCTTGCGACCATAGCCTGGCACTTTCTTCCAGCTAAAGCCTGCGGCTTTTAATCCCCGTTTGACGATACCAGCGCAGGTAAAGGTGGCGAATGTCGCGCCGGGGCGTGAACGGGCGGCCATGGCGTTAAATAGCGCTGGCTGCCACATATCGGGGTTTTTAGAAGGCGCAAAACCGTCTAAAAACCAGGCGTCGACTTGGCCATCTAACTGCTCCAGGCGCTCTGTGGTATCGCCGAAATGCAGATCAAGCGTGACGCGCTCGGTTAAGTGCAGGCGGTGAATGCCGCTCACGGCAGCGGGCCACTGGGCGCATAGCACCTGTGCATAAGCCGCTAGCGAAGGCCAGGCACTAAGCGCCTGTTCCAGCGCCTCATGCTCAAGAGGAAACTTCTCTGTGGATAACAGGTGCAGCCGCGCATTGGGCGCTGCATGCTGCTCAAAACAAGCCCAGGCGCAGAGTATGTTCAGCCCGGTACCAAAGCCGGTTTCACCAATGACGAACGGTCTTGCTGCTTTCCACTCAGCAAAGCGCTGGGGAAGATGGTTGGCACCCAGAAAAACATGTTCGGTTTCAGCGCGCCCATCGCCACGGGTGAAATAGATGTCATCAAATGCGGTTGCGTGGGGTGCTCCCTCGTTCCAGGTAAGTAAAGGCGTGGTTAACGCCGCGAGGGCAGGCAAAGCATTGGGACGTTGGGTCACGCAGATATCCGTTTAATGAAGAATTGGTTAAAAAATGATCAATTTGTCGCCGTCGGCGCTGGCTCTGGCTTAGCGCAAAGCGTCCGCCGGGTTTGCACAGAGTTTTCCACAGGCTCTGTGAAAAAGCGGGCGGACCCTCCACACTCGCCTATTGGGGTCAAGGCAAAACTTTCTTGAACGGCTTAACAATTACCTTGGCATAGACCCCCGCAATCATGTATGGGTCGGCATCCGCCCATGCGGTAGCCTCTTCCAGGCTCTCAAACTCCGCCACGACCAAGCTGCCGGAAAAGCCAGCATCGCCGGGATTTTCAGCGTCGATGGCAGGATGAGGGCCCGCTAACACTATCCGGCCTTCGTCACGCAGCGCTTCCAAACGGGCGAGGTGATCAGGGCGAGCCGCTAAACGACGCTCTAAGCTATTGGGCACGTCTTCACTCATAATGGCGTACAGCATGTAGATATAACTCCTTGAAAAGAAGGGGATGAAAAGTGAGCGTTCATTGACCGCGCAGCCAGATACGCGCACCATATCTTACCCATTGCGAACGATTTATTCACAGCTGAAAAAGCGCATTCTGACAAACTGCTCACACGGCGTCATGCTTATGTCTCGACTTCCTTATACCTTTGATGCCGATCAGCGTTACCCGGTTGATTTGCACATGCACTCCACTGCTTCTGATGGCGCGCTATCGCCCACTGAGCTGGTAACACTGTGCGCCGAACGCGGGCTGACGCATATGTCGCTTACCGATCACGATACCATGGACGGCATTGAAGAAGCGGGCCGCGCTGCCGAGCAAGCAGGGCTATGTCTTATCCCCGGCTGTGAGTTATCCACACGCTGGCAAGGGGTCAATATTCATGTCGTGGCGCTGATGCCCGGTGGCTTGCAGGGGCCGATGGTGGAAGGCTTGATTCAGCAGCGTGAGGCGCGTATCCAGCGTGCGGAAGTCATTGCCGAACGACTGGAAAAAGTAGGTTTACCCGACGCCCTAGAGAAAGCGCGCCTTCACGCAGGCAGCGACCGCCCCCTGGGCCGCCCGGATTTTGCCCGTGCCTTGGTGGCTGAAGGAGTGGTGCCCGACTGGGCAAGCGCCTTTAAGCGTTACCTAGGCAGCGGCAAGAAGGGCGATGTCAAAGCCCACTGGCCGGAAATCAGCGAAGCCGTGAGCTGGATTGTGGAAGCAGGCGGCGTTGCCGTGATCGCCCATCCATTGCGCCATGGACTCACTCGACGCAAGCGTGGCCTGTTGATGGACACCTTCCAGGCGGCGGGCGGCCAAGCGGTTGAGCTGGTTAGCGGCCAGCAGAACCCGGATAGCACCCGTGACTTGGCGCGCCAACTGGTCGAGCGTGAGTTATACGCTTCCTTGGGCAGCGACTTTCACTTTCCCGGCAGCCATGCAGCACCCGGCAGTATGAGCTTGGTACCGCGCACGGCAGCGCCCCCGATATGGCAGCATCCGCGCTTGGTGCATCTACGTGATGCCGCCCCCGGTCTGTTAGCGATTGGCTAAGTTTTCGTTAGCTTAAGTTCTCGTCAGCTTAAGTTATCACCAGCTAAGGTCAGCTATGCTGTAGGAACCGCTAAGACAGTGAGCTATGAAAGGAGCAGTTTTATGAGCCAATATTTCCAGATTCACCCCGAAAACCCGCAAAAGCGGCTGATTGATCAGGCGATTGCGATCATTCGTAAAGGCGGCGTAGTGGCGTACCCCACCGATTCAGGTTATGCCTTGGGCTGCCATCTGGGTGAGAAGAAAGCCATTGAAAAGATTAAATGGCTGCGTTCACTGGACGATAAACACAACTTCACCCTGGTGTGTTCCGATTTATCTGAGATCGGCACCTACGCTAAGGTGGATAACGACGTTTTCCGGTTGTTGAAAGCGCATACGCCGGGGCCGTACACCTATATCCTGGATGCTACTTCAGAAGTGCCGCGGCTATTGTTGCACCCCAAACGCCGCTCCATTGGTGTACGCGTGCCTGATCACCGCATTACACATGCGTTGCTGGCAGCCTTGGGGGAGCCGTTGATGAGCGTGACGCTCATTCCGGTGGGCGATGATTTTCCCATGAACGACCCGGAAGAGATCCGCGAGCGTTTTGGCGCGCATCTGGATGCCATTATCGACGGTGGCGCCTGTCATCTAGACCCCACCAGCGTTATCGACCTGCGCGAACTGCCGCCTACCATCATTCGCGAAGGGCGCGGTGATATCACGCCTTTCGTTTAGATTGAGTCTAGTCAGACGAAGGTTCTTCTTTGGCTTTGCGCGGGTCTTCGCTATTTTCATCAAGCCAAGTACCGCAGCGCAGGCAGTAGCGGGCACGCTTCTCATGGCGGTCGTGCCCGCAGCCGGGGCAGGCTTCCTCGGAGTAACGATCCTCACGTATTGAGCGGATCACCTGAGCGGAGAATACCCCGGTGGGCACAGCAATAATCGAGTAGCCCAGCAGCATCAAGATCATGGTAATCGCTTTACCCAACGCGGTGGCGGGGACGATGTCGCCGTAGCCCACGGTGGTCATGCTAACGATGGCCCAGTACATCGACATTGGAATACTGGTGAAGCCCGCTTCCGGTGACTCAATGGTGTACATCAACGCCGCGAACAGCGTGACCACCATGAAAATGGCAGAAAAAAATAGCAGTATTTGACGCAGACTGCGTTTTAACGCGTCGAGTAGCAGGCTGGCTTCACCGACAAACTCCATCAGGCGCAAAATGCGGAAAATACGCAGCACTCGCAGCAAGCGAACAATCACCAGCCCATGAGCGCCAGGGACCAGTAGCACTAGCCAAGTGGGTAAAATAGCGATTAAGTCGACGATTCCATAAAAGCTTTTTAGATAGAGCAAGGGGCGCTCAAGGCAGTAAATGCGAACTAACAACTCTAAGCTGAACAGTATCGTTAATGCCCACTCGATGTAGAAGAAAATGGGCCCGTAGCGTTCGGCGTAAATCTCGATACTACCCAACAGGATGACCGCGACACTCAACAAAATAGCCCCGATCAAGGCAATATCAAAGGCTTTAGCGCCCGGTGTGTCGGATTCGAAAATAATATGAAACAGTTGAGCGCGTAGGCCTTCCGCACCGGGGGTTAAGTTTAAATTCATCGCATCATCCTGAAGTGGGCCTCAATTCGGTCCTTAAAAACAGTCCTGAAATAGCATTAAGCCGTTAGCGTAGCTCGGTTTGGTACGCCAAGCGATGGGCCAGTGCCAACGCAGCGTTACCGTAAGCCGTGCTGGGCTGACCATGGGCATCTAAGCTGCCGGGTAACGCCTGAGCGTACACGCGGGCGTTGTCATCCAGCGCGGGGTGGTCAGCGAGAGTGACTAACGCCTGTTGGGCATCGCTTAGAAAGCTTGCCTGCTGGCTGTCGTGGTAGGCATCCAGCGCCAGCGTTGCGCGGTGTAGCCACTCAGCCGGTGAGTGCGCCTTGGGAAGTGGCCAGTGCTGGTTGCTAAGTGCATTGCCCCGAGATGCTTTGCTGCTATCTGAAGGGCGCAGCGGTACCTGTTCTGAAAGTGTCAGTGCCAATGCCCACAGCGCTTCCGGGTCGCCGTCCTTTAATTCAAGTTCTACCTCGCGGATGGGCGTGCGGTAGCCACCGCTGATAATTTCGCCCTCATCCAGCACCAGCTCGATATGACTGCGCTGGCCTATTGCGCCTGGGTTTACTAAGCCATCGGTTAGCTGCCAGCTGCGCCGCGTAAAATCGGTGCTGAGTTGGGGGGCGAGGGCATGTAGCACGCTGCTAAGCTGGCCTTGAAAGGGGAGCAGTTCGGCAAGAGCTACCAGATCCAGTTCGTGGTCAGGAACTTGCCACTCCCACTCCTGTCGTTGAGATAATCCGCCGCCGCCCTGGCCTGCGGTTTTCACCGTTTGCAGCACTTTGCCATCTATTTTGCGCAGGCGTAGCGCAATATGCGCCTTCGCTAAATCGCCTTCCGGGGTGTCAAAATAGGTATTGGTCAACGTGTGCTGGTGTGAGGGTTTCGATACTAGAAACGGGTGGTTACACAGCGCGGCAGGTCCCTCTGGTGCAAGGGCAAGTTTCAGTTCTACTTCCATGGGGATTGGGTTTTTCATGACGCTCGCCACCTCGTTATCGTGACATTTAAATGAATATTTGATTACATTTATGAACTTTTCATGACGGCGGCGGGCGCACTCTTTATACTGGCGCCGCCATTTCCAGGCTTCCCGAAAACAGGCTAAAAGGCATTATGGTTACCTCCAATCCTTTTTCTTCGATGTTTGGCCGCTCGCCATTCCAGCCGTTATTGGCCCATATCGTCAAGGCAAATGAATGTGCCGATCTGCTGTTGCCGTTTTTTGAAGCAACGCTGGCTGATGACTGGGACAAAGCGGCTGAGCTGCGCGAAAACGTCACCCGCTTAGAGCATGACGCCGATACGCTGAAAACAGAGCTGCGGTTGAACCTGCCCAACACCATGTTTCTTCCGGTGTCGCGCTCCGATCTGCTCGACCTGATCAGCGTGCAGGACAAGATCGCCAACAAGGTGCGTGACATTACCGGCATTATGTTGGGGCGTAAAATGCGCGTGCCGGATGAATTGGCCGATGCAATGCGCGATTACATCCGTACCAGTGTTGCTTGTGTTGCCCAAGCCCGCCAGGCACTGGAAGAACTCAAGGATCTGCTTGAGTCCGGCTTTGGAAAAAACGTCTCCGACGTCATGCAGAACATGATCCGTGAACTGCACACCCTTGAGCACCAAGCCGATGACCAACAAGTGACGATCCGTCGCCAACTGTTCTCGCTTGAGAGCCAGCTACCGCCAGTGGACGTGATCTTTCTCTACAAAATCATTGAATGGGTTGGCGAACTATCCGATCGCGCTGAGCGTGTGGGTAGCCGTCTGCAGATACTGACCGCCCGCTAAGGGGATCTTCATGCTGATTATTGCCCAGTACGGTGAAATCTTCATTATCCTGGCCTGTTTGTTTGGCTTCTTTATGGCCTGGGGCGTTGGTGCGAATGATGTCGCCAATGCGATGGGAACCTCGGTGGGGTCGAAAGCGATCACCATCAAACAAGCGATCTTGATCGCTGTTGTTTTTGAATTTCTCGGCGCCTGGCTAGCCGGTGGCGAGGTTACCAATACGATTCGTAAAGGTATTATCGACCCCGAACTACTGCAAGACGATCCTCAGCTGTTGGTATACGGCATGCTGGCAGCACTGCTGGCGGCGGGTACGTGGTTGCTTGCAGCGTCTATGAAAGGTTGGCCGGTTTCCACGACGCACTCGATTGTCGGCGCGATTGTGGGCTTTGCTGTTGCAGGGTTAGGCCCCTCCACAGTGGACTGGGGCGCCGTAGGCACGATTGCTGCGAGCTGGGTGGTTTCTCCCTTATTGGCGGGCACCATTGGCTTTTTGCTGTTTAAATCAGTTCACCACCTGATTTTTGAAGATGCCAACCCGTTCACGGCTGCTAAACGCTACGTGCCGGGCTATGTGTTTCTGGTGGGCTTTATCGTTTCGATGGTCACGCTGACGAAAGGGTTGTCCCATGTGGGGCTGGACTTAACCTTTAATCAGAGCCTGCTGCTGTCAATTTTGCTGGGGTTGGTGATTATGGGTATCGGCTTGATTATGCAGCGGCGTATCAAGTTCGAGCACAACGCAAATGATCACTTCGGCTATGCCAACGTAGAGCGCGTGTTCGGCGTGTTGATGATCTTCACCGCCTGTGCCATGGCCTTTGCACATGGTTCAAACGATGTGGCGAATGCGGTTGGCCCGCTGGCAGCGGTGATCAGCGTAGTACAAACCGGCGGCGAAATTGGTGGTTCTGCGCTGGTGCCTTGGTGGGTACTGGTACTTGGCGGCGGCGGTATTGTCGTGGGTCTGGTCACCTACGGCCATAAAGTCATCGCGACCGTGGGTACCGGTATTACCGAGCTTACCCCCAGCCGTGGCTTTGCTGCCACGCTGGCGGCGGCCACCACGGTCGTACTGGCTTCTGGCACGGGCCTGCCGATTTCCACTACCCACACGCTGGTAGGGGCGATTCTTGGGGTGGGGCTTGCACGCGGTATGGCGGCGTTGAACCTGCGGGTTATCGGCACGATTGCCATGTCGTGGCTGATCACGCTACCCGCTGGCGCCGGTCTTGCGATTTTGTTCTTCTTTATGTTCAAAGGCATGTTCGGCTAACCACTAGTTGGCTAATAGCTAATAAGCAGTGCCTATAAAACGCAGTACGCCACGGCTCGAAAGACGTTAAGAAGTACCTGAGCGGGAACATCACAGCGGCATCTTCATGTTTATCTGCATTAGATTCAGCAGATTTGCATTAGAAGGTGCCGCTGTTTTTTGTGCTCTGGTAAAGTAACCCAGTTGGATGTGGTAAACGTCTGATGTTTCTTTCACCTGCTGCCGGAGAGCGGCCCTTGGATACGCGCTTCCCCTTTGTTGATTGGTTTCGTAACGCCTCCCCCTACATTAATGCTCACCGGGGGCGAACCTTTGTCATCTTAATTGAAGGCGAAGCGATGGCGTCTGGCCGCGGGGAGCAACTGATTCAAGATTTAGCCCTGTTGCACACCCTGGGCGTGCGCTTGGTCGTGGTGTTTGGTATTCGCCCCCAGGTGCATGAATCGCTCACCGCCGCGGGCGTTGAGCCCACCCGTATCGACGGCCGCTGGGTAGCGGATCGCGCCGTGATGGCCCATGTAGAGCAGGTCGCCGCCCGCCAGCGGCTGTGGCTGGAAGCGCGGCTGTCGCTGGGCCTGCCCAGCACCCCGCTGCACGGTGTAGAGCTCAGCGTGATCTCTGGCAACCTGGTGACCGCCAAGCCACTAGGCGTGCGTGAAGGCGTCGATTTCGACCACAGCGGTGAAGTGCGCCGGGTGCGTGCCAGCGCCATTGAAGGTCTGCTGGAAAAAGGTTCATTGGTGCTGCTGCCGCCGCTGGGCTTCTCCAGTACCGGCGAAGTGTTCGATTTGGACGCCTCCGAAGTCGCCCAGCACGCCGCCGTCGCGCTGAAAGCCGACAAGCTGATTCTGCTCGGTGAGTCGGAGGGGCTGGAAGATGAGCACGGCGCGCTACTGCGCCAACTCTCGCCAGCAGAAGCCGAGCCGCGTTTAACCAATGCCGTTCCTGGCAGTGAGTTAGCCCGCCATTTACAGGCCGCCTGCACCGCCGCACGGGAAGGCGTGGCGCGCACGCACCTGCTCTCCTGGCACAACCATGACGCCTTACTGGGTGAGCTGTTCACCCGTGATGGCGTGGGTACCATGATTACCCAGCACCGCTACGAACAGCTGCGCCCCGCAACGCTGAACGATGTGGCCGGCCTGCTGGAACTGCTGGAGCCGCTAGAGCGGCGGGGCATGCTGGTCGCCCGCTCCCGGGAGCGCCTGGAGCACGAAATCGATGATTACATGGTGATCGAGCGCGACGGTATGGTGATCGGCTGCGCCGCGCTGCATGTCTTCCCCGATACCAGTATTGCCGAACTCGCCTGCGTAGCCGTGCACGACAGCTACCGTGGCGGCGAGCGCGGCGAGCGCTTGGTGGAAGCCATGGAGCGCCGTGCCCGCCAGCGCGGCTTAAACGAAATGTTCGTGCTGACCACCCACACCGCCCACTGGTTTGTAGAGCGCGGCTTCCGCGCCGCCAGCCTGGAAGATCTCCCGCCACTAAAGCGCGAAACCTACAATCACGCGCGTAAATCGAAGGTGTTAGTTAAGCAGTTAGCGTAATGCGCTTATTCACAGCGCTGGATTAACGGGTTGGATCAACTAGCTTCACGCGGCATCAGCGAAAACATCGCCGGCTGTTGTCGCGCTTCTTGTTGAACAGCTTCATCGATCGGTGTGTCGTAGGTGTTGAGCAGGTAGCCCAGCACCGAATAGAAACCCACCATGGCGATCAGATCGATTACTGCCTTACGCCCGATCGCCTCGGCAAGTTCTGCTTCCTGCGCCTTGGCTAGCATGCGCTCATCGAATAACGCATCCACAGCGTTGACGATAAGGCCGTCGATGCCTTCGGGTGTACCGCGAATAGCCGTAATGCGGTGTTCGGAGAACCCCAGGGCGAGCGCCCGGCTCACATGATGGGCCCACTCGTAGGCGGAGCCCATACGCAGAGCCGCGCGTAATATCACCACTTCGGTCAGCGCTGGGCCTAACGCATTCTCCTTAACGACGTGTTGGCGCAAGGGCGCCCAGGCGCTAAGCAAAGCCGGGTGATGGGCCATGGTGCGATACACATTGAGCGCGCCAGCAAAGCCCTCGCGTAAGTCAGCGATCTCCTCAGGCCAGTTGGCGTCAGAAATGGGCGGGCAGGGGGACGGTGGCATGGGTGAACTCCAGTTAGATCGTTATTCAGATAGTTGTCGTGTTATTACTCTGCAATGGCGGCGTCGATGGCCCCGACGATACGCTCAATGATCAGATCTACTTCGTCAGGCGCAATGATATAAGGCGGTGCCAGCAGGATATGGTCGCCGTGAATGCCATCAATGGTGCCGCCCATCGGGTAGCTGATCAGGCCACGCGCCATCGCCTGCCGCTTGATCTTAGCGTGAAGCTTGCGAGCCGGGTCAAAAGGCGTTTTGCTTTCCCTATCCGCGACAACCTCGATACCGCGAAACAAGCCCCTGCCGCGAATATCGCCCACGTGGGGCGATGCATCGAGCGCCGCTTCAAGGCCGCTCTGCAATCTCATGCCCATTTTATTAACATTCGCCAGTGTCTCCGGCCGGGCAATGATCTCCACCACCTTGTTAGCGGCTGCGGCAGCCACAGGGTGGCCAAGATAGGTATGGCCATGCTGAAAAAGCCCAGACCCATTGGCGAAACTGGCGTAGAGGTTGGCCGATAGCATCACCGCGCCGATCGGCTGGTAGCCGCCACCCAAACCCTTGGCGATCGTGATGATGTCCGGGACGACTCCATCTTGCTCACAGGCGAAGACGGTGCCGGTTCTTCCCATGCCGCACATCACTTCGTCGAGAATCAGCAGTACGCCGTATTTATCGCAAATGGCACGCACGCGCTTGAAGTAATCCGCCTCGGAGGCGACCGCCCCTAAGGTGGCGCCAACGACGGGTTCGGCAACGAAGGCCATGACCTCGTCGGCGCCAAGTTCTAGAATCTTTGCCTCGAGCTCGTCGGCAAGCCGCGCCGCGTAGGCCTCGGGCGATTCATCGCTGCCCTTATCGCGATACGCATAACAAGGCGATACATGGTGGGTTTCTGGCAGGATGGGCTGAAACTGCTGGCGCCGCATGGCGTTGCCACCGGTGGCCAATGCGCCGATGGTATTGCCGTGGTAGCTCTGGCGTCTGGCGATGATATGCCGCCGCTGAGGCTGATTGATCTCGACAAAGTACTGCCGGGCCATTTTCAGCGCCGCTTCAACGGCTTCTGACCCACCCGACACCAGGTAGACGTAATCCAACCCGTCCGGGGCCAAATCCACCAACTTTTCGGCTAGCGCTTCGGCGGCATCGGTAGTGAAGAATGAAGTGTGGGCGTAACAGAGGCTATCGATCTGTGAGCGCATGGCAGCCAGCACTTCCGGGTGGGCATGACCGACGCTGGTGACCGCAGCGCCTCCTGAGCCATCCAGATAGCGGCGCCCCGTAGTATCCGTGATATAGACTCCCTGTGCTGATGCAGCATGAGGCAACTGCGCGCCGATACTGCGGTGAAGAATACGCGTCATAGTCTCTTTTCCTCATGATCAAAACGGTGAGCAGCTCACATGACAATGAGATTGACATACTCACAAAGATATTTGCAACAAATAAATCATTAAAATAACATATGAAACATATAGATCATTTGTTCGCAGAGCCAACCCTTATTTCTTCACAGAGCCAACGACTATGCAGCCGAGCGATTCGCTGAGAGAGCAGATGATTGCCCAGTACGATGCCATGTCTGCACAGCTGCAGCAGGCCGCGCGCTACGTTCTTGAGCATCCGCAGGACGTGGCGCTGGTGTCCATGCGCGAAGTGGCGCGCCATGCCGCTGTACAACCCGCCACCATGACACGGCTGGCTAAATTCTTGGGGTTGCCAGGCTACGACGAACTGCGGGCGCAGTATGCCGCGGCGTTACGCGAGGGGGGCGATGGCTTTGCGGCCAAGGTTCAAAAGCGGGTGGATGAAGGCAGTGAAAGGGGAGTAAGCGATATCGCCTCGCATATGCTTCAGGGGCTAAGTGTCCAGCTTGAAAAGCTGTGTGAGCCCGATTCGCTACGGCGGCTGGAAGCGGCGGCCGATAGGCTAAAGTCAGCGAGAAAGGTGTACGTGCTGGGTTTACGTTCCAGCCATGCCGTTGCCTGGCACTTCCATTACGTGATGACCCTGCTAGGCGAGCGTTCGGTGCACCTGGATGGGCCTGGAGGAACCGGCGGAGACGCGTTAATCCGCGCTACCTCTGAGGATGTCTTGCTCGTTATTTCCATCAAACCTTATGCAACCGGGGCGCTGGAACTGGCCCAGTTGGCAAAAGCGCAGGGGGTAGGCATTGTTTCCATTACTGATAGTGAAGTCTCGCCGCTGGTAGCGCTGTCAGAGCAGGCCGTTTTTTGCCCCACAGAAAGCGATAGCTTTTTCCATACGCTAACCCCGGCATTAGCCGTCTCCGAAGTGCTTTGCAGCTTATTGGCGGAGTTCGATCGGCCCAAAACGCTAGAGGCGTTGCAGCAAGCGGATGAACACCTCTTGCATCTCAATACCTATGCGACGGCTATCCCCATGCGGCGGTGAGAAGCTGACTTAAACCGACCAGCGTTTTGTCATTTTTTGGCAGTTTTGTTTAATGCGCCGAGACAGGCGCTCTAACAATACATGCTCTGTACCTGGCGTTGCGACCTCCTGCAATGCCTCTATCACAGTGGGTAAAACGCTGAGTATTTCATCGGCGAGACGTGCGCCTAAGCTCATGAAGTATGCAGGTTTAAATCCCAACGCCTGGGCGAGAGAAGCAAGGTGTGAGCGTTCGATACTGCCGGGCTGATCAATGCCAGACACTCGAAATGCAAAGCGGTTCGAGAGACCGCTATAGAGCGTCGTGCACATGAGATCGTAAAACGGGGTTAGTTGAACGCCCTGAGGCGTTTGCAATATAGAGAGGTTTTTGGCGTGGCTGTCATTGTTACCAATAAACAGGTTGAAAAAAAACCACTGCGAAAAACGCAGCAGGTCTTTTGCGGGAACACCCGCCGCCTGAAGTAACTGCCGACACTCAATGAGGCCAGGCCCTCCGTCGCTTTCGTATTTGAGGGTGGAAGGTGTCCCTGCTAATTGGCAAATATCTAGCTGGTGATAACGCTGTAAGTTGCCGTGCTCATCATAAAACCGGTCATAGCGCTTAACTAAACAGGCGCGTGTTTGAGGCTGGAAGGTAGCTTCAGCTACCCCTAGCGCTAACGCGGCGGCTAGTTGCATACAGAGCGTTTCATTAAGCGCAGAACACCACACGCCTTTCAAACCACGGATATCCGGTTTCAAAATATGGCTTGAAGGCGCGGCCCCTTCAGGCAGCGCCGGGCTGCCATCAGCGAGTACCATTAGCAGCAGTTTATTTTGAGCGCCCGCTAATGAAATTCGCGCTTGGGGAGCAAGTTGCCCGGTTAATTCACCCTGGGTTTCATTATGCAGAAAGTCGTTTATAGCTTCCCAGTCCGTCTTGCGATAGCTGGCTGGTCGAGGCGTTTCACCTTGCGGGAGTAGGGTGTAGCCACTCGCCGTATCACCGCCAATCGACTTTAAAAGACCAAAAACAGTGGTGGTGTGGTGGCGTAGCTCAATATAGCGACGTAGTTCGCCCTCAGGCAGTAGGTTTTCGAAGTAGGCCAGCACACTATCGCCGCTATGTCGTTGTTGAGTCAGCGGTAGCTGGGGCGAAAGGCTATTCGCTTGGTTATTGGCTAGCCACTCCTGAGTATAGTCAAACCGCAACGGCTGAGTGTTATGCAAACGCCCGACATGCAGTTCCCCCCAGAACAGGTCAAGCGCTTCGCTATGGGCGGCCATGGTGATTCCCTTTGCGCTGTATAATCACTTCCAATCCCATTAGATCCAAAACATCGAGTACTTTTTGTAGCTGCAGGGTTGGCTTGCCGCGTTCAAGATCGACGATAAAGCGGTTGCCTGTACCCGCAAGCCCGGCAATATCACTTTGCAGCAATGATTGATCACGCCGGGTTTGTTGAACTAGCTTGCCCAGCTCTTCACTGCTGCGAATACGTTTTGCACTCTCTATCTGGGAGGTCATAGCGACTGTCCGATAAAATTACCGTACGGTAATGATAGACCATATTAGTGATCAAAACGCTATGATTATTCCCGATCGGTAACTTTCAGTGATTAGAGAGGCTTTCTGGAAGGAAATATTACCGAACGGGAATATTTCGGTGGTCAGTGATTTTATACGAAACGCATTAACGTGGCAGCCCAAGGCCGCCCCGTTAATGTGTGCGCTATATCTGAATAACAAACGCTTAGGTGTTTAAAATCACGCCACCATTGAGGTGCATGGTCTGGCCGCTCATGTAGGAAGACTCTTCGCTGGCCAGATAAACATACGCAGGCCCCATTTCGCTGGGCTGGCCTGCGCGATTCATCGGTACCTGACCGCCGAATGAGGCTACTTTTTCATCCTCAAAGCTGGCCGGAATCAGCGGGGTCCACACCGGCCCTGGCGCCACGGCGTTTACGCGAATGCCGCGATCCATCAGTGACATCGCCAGCGAGCGCACCAACCCCTGAATAGCGCCTTTGGTAGCGGTGTAATCGATCAGCGTCGCGTTGCCCTTAAAGGCGTTGATAGAGGACGTGCAGATGATCGTATCGCCCTTGTCGAGATGCGGCAGGGCAGATTTGGTGAGATAGAAATGGCTGAAAATGTTGGTCTGAAACGTACGCAGCAGCTGTTCATCGGGGATCTCGGTAATATCGTCCCAATCATACTGTTCAGCGGCATTATTGATCACAATATTAATCTTGCCGAAGTGATCGAGCGTGCGCTTAACAATATCGCGGCAAAAGTCTGGTTCAGCCACATCGCCTTTTAACACCAAGCAGCGGCGGCCTTCCGCTTCGACTAACCGTTTGGTCTCTTCGGCATCTTTATCTTCGTCTAAATAGGCAATCGTGCAGTCCGCGCCCTCGCGGGCATAGTGCACGGCCACGGCACGACCAATGCCGCTGTCGCCGCCGGTAATAATCGCGACTTTTTCCAACAGCTTGTCAGTGCCGCGGTAGCTTTCGCGAATGTACTCAGGCTCCGGGTGCATCGCGTACTCATCACCCGGCTGCTTATCTTGATGCTGGGGAGGTTGCTTTTGATCACTCATGTGCGGTCACTCCATTGTTGGCACGGATGTGTGTCGTTCAAACTGATGGTTACTACCTATGACTGATGGTTAACATTGATGGTTAACACCTAAGGCAAACAGCAAATATTCACTCCTCGAATATTCGCCAACCTTCAACGTAGACCAAAGGCGTAGAAACAAGCAAGCCGCCGTTAATTAATGGACTTTTATAGATTTCAGGGATTTAGCTGAGATTCGATAACAGGCGTTAAGGTAAAACCCCATTCTGATAAATAAATAACCTATGTTAAGTAAATAAATGGGTTTTTAAATGGCGGCGCGCATAAATTGACAATAATAGAAAGAGCGCTATGTTTTAAAAGTGCTCGGTTTTAGAGGTGCTCGGTTTTAAAAGAGCTAGGCTTTAAAAGACTAACTTTTATAAGCGCTATATCAAGCACTATGTTTTGGAAGGTAATCAATCTATTAAGGAGGATGAGAATAAGTTCACTAGGATAAGTGCTTATTTTCTCTAAGTGCATAATTTTATTAACGTATTAGGTATTAACATCGTAGCGTTAATGAGGTGCACCCGATAGATTCGCAGTGACGCTGATTGTGTTTCACCACGGATGCTGACAAGTGAGACGACAAGGAGGAAGTGACAGATGACCGATCAAGGAAAGCAGCCCAATCCAGGCGCACCCAACCAGACAAGCCACTCAACGGAGTCGCTCAAACAGCAAGGACGCGATACCGCACATGAGGTGAGTGATGCGGCCCATCATCAAGCTGAAAGCTATTTTAATCAACAGCGCGATAGCGCGGCAGAACAGTCCCACAAGTTCACCAGCGTTTTGCAAAAAATGGCTGATGAGTTCGATAACCAACAGCAGCCCTATTTCTCGAAACAAGCGAGAAAGTTTGCTGATACCACCGAACGGTTTTCCAGCTCATTGCGCGATAAAGATTTACGTACTGTATGTAATGAAGCGCAAAGCTTTAGCCGTCGTGAGCCCGCGCTGTTTGTAGGCGGCCTGATTGCCGCTGGCTTTTTAGCTTCCCGCTTTCTGCGTAGTTCTAGCCAGCACTCACATAATGACGATTCGCACTCACGTTATTCAAATACCACCGACGAGCGCGCAACGGGTCTTCCGATGCAGGAAAACGTACCTGCCGGGCAGGCGTCACCAGTTAGCCAATCATCAAGTCTTTCAGGCAGCTCCGTTGCCGGTAATGGAGCAGTAGGTTCATCGGGTCGAGAAAATGGAATGCCCTAACGTAAGGGCCAGGGAGGCATAGAATGGATTCGGATAACAAACCCACGTCGCAAAGTTCATCGGTCGGTACGCTACTGTCGACGGTGATGCAGGAAATTAGCTCGCTGGTGCGCAACGAAGCCGCGCTCGCCAAGACCGAGATGACCGAGAAAACCCATCAAGCGATGGGCGCCATCGCTTCGATTGCGATGGCCGGTGCGGTACTGATGGGCGGCTTTTTAACCCTGTTGGCAGCGTTAGTCTTTCTGCTTAATGAGGTGCTTCCGCCCGAGACCACACCGTGGCTCTCTGCGTTGATTGTCGGCGTCGTTGTGTCGGTTATCGGTGTGATGATGCTTAAAGCGGGCCAGAAGAAACTGCAGGCGCGTAATTTGATGCCCAGCCGTACGATGCATAGTTTGCAAAGCGACAAAACAACGGCGAAACAGCATCAGCACAACGTCAAGGAGGAGTTGAAATGACGGATCATGACCATCAGCGCAGTCCCGAAGAGATTGAAAAGGATATCAATCAATCGCGCGAGCGCCTTGATTCTACCCTGCATGAAATCGAAGAGCGCTTCTCTCCTCAGCAGCTGTTGAATACCTCCTATGAGTATATTCGCCATGGAGGCGCTAACGAATTTGTGTCTAATTTAGGCACCACCATTAAGCAGAACTCGCTGCCGTTTCTGGTCACCACTGCCGGTCTTGGCTGGTTAATGCTGGCCCAGCGTCACCCAAATGAGGCGCGCCACAAGCAGCAGTACGCGTCTGATATCGACCAGCGCTTTTACACCGGCGGGCAATCTTCATCGGGCACAAGCGGCTCCCATGGCGCGCCAGGTATACCCGTGCATGAAGGCACGCATCCCAACGCTGGAACGCCCACCTACAGCGGTAGTTCAGAAAGCCATAGCGATGGTCAAGGCCGTATGAGCCGGGCGAAAGAAGGTGCCAGCAGCATGAAAGACGGTGCCAAAGGCAAAGCCCAACACTTAGGCGAAAAAGCCAAGCACACCGCACAGCAATGGGGCAGTAAGGCTCACCAAATGGGGGATAATATGCGCAATTCTTCATCCCATCTTCAGCACAGTGCTCACGATCGCATGCACGATATGGAGCACCGTGCTCACCAGTCCGGGAGCCAAGCCTCCGATTTTATCCAGGATCATCCGCTAGTGGTCGGCGCACTTGGGTTTGCGCTGGGTGCCGCCTTAGGCGGTATTTTCCCCGCCACCAAGAAAGAGGATGAGTACATGGGTGAGTATCGCGACCGCGTTATGCATAAGGCTGCCGAAACCGGGCAAGCGCAAGCGGATAAGGCTCAGCATACGATCCATGAAAAAGCCGAATCTGCTAAGGGCGATTCCCATCGCGCTAATGATGCGAACGTAAACGCCCCACAGCATCAGGAAGCGGGAGTTGCAGGCTCACCCACCCCAACGCCCACAACGGAGCGCTCTGCACCTGAGAGCCATGACCAGAAACATGACCATCAGAAACATAGCCAGGGCTTGGCGGGGTCGAGCACACCTTCCGGCAACACCCAAGGGTCGGGGACTAACCACACGCCCTAACATTGCTGATATGGCTGATAAAAAATGAGTGAAACCAGTGGCCGCTTAATGCGGCCACTGCTTTTTAGCAGGGACGGTTTAGCAAGAACGGTTTGGCTAGAACAGTCGGCATAAAAAGCCAGCACAAAAGCCGCTAACAGCGCTAATCGATAGCGGCAAACCATAAGCATTATTGGGATTCCCAATACGGTCCGTTTAATACGCTATTAATTATCCAACTGTCTGTTTTTAAATGGTTATATTTAAAATGGTGATTGGTTGGACGCCGCGCTGCTGCATTGCAAGTTAGTCAGTAACAGCTACAGTAAAAGCAGCTTGGATAGGAGGTGAGATTGATAGCCTTCATTCTTGCGTTTATCACGCTATTCAAGGAGCCCGGTTGGCTGAGATAGCCAGGGCAATAAGGAAACCCAGACCCTCACCATAAGGAAAAAGCGATGACTCAAGCCTCCGAGCACGACAAAAAAGCGCCTAAAGACCGCGACGATCACCACGATGATGCCAATCCAATGCCGGATACCCATCACGTTAACCCCGATTCCGACAGCCAGAAATCAAAGGATGACCAGAAAAAAGGTCACTGAATATGCTTTGAGCGCTGCTGATAACAGCGCTGATACCGCTAAGGCGCTACTGATGAGTAGCGCCTTTTTCATTTAACGCTAAACCTCGATGTTGATAGACGACGTTGATACGGAAACGTCACCTAACGAGGTAGGCAGCAACTGCCCCAATGAGGAGTAGAGGGCGTCAGAAGAGGAGGCTGCAACCGCTTGATCCGTCTTTTCCATGGCTTCTTCCGCTTTCTTTAGCTCACGACGAGCTTCCTTGTCTTCTTCACTCAGCCGAATCTTGAGTTCGTTAACCGCTTCGCGAAGCGCTTTCTGGGCGTCAGTCAGTACGCCGCGTAGTGCATGTTCACTAGCGCTGGCGCCATTGGATTTCGAGCGGTTGTCTTCATTCTGAATGGGGCTGGGTAGGCTAGGTAATAAGCCGAGCTCGCTGGATTCATCGTCTTCAGGCTCGCCCGCTGCTTTTTCGGCCTCTTGTTCCGCCTCTTCCTCTGCTGTTTGCGCATTGGCCTCGGCTTGCTGCGCGTCACTCGACACCGTTGCCTCAGCGCTCTCATCGCCACCCGTTTGGGCCGCAGCTGAATCGGCCCCGCTGGCTTGAGCGACTGTTGTTGGCGCTGCTGCTGTTGGAACCATTGAAGGGATAGCGGTCATGCCAGCACCGCCGCCACCTTGATTGCTCAATAGTTTAGCCGCACCGGCAAGTTCACGGGCGATGCTCTTGAGCTCCTTGGCCATGTTTTTAAGCTGTTCAGGAGAGGCGAAGGCCATCATGGCTTTCAGCATTTCAATCCGCTGCCGCAGGAAGCCCACTTTATCGGTAGCCTGCTGCTGGGAGGCTTCCTTTGGAGAAGGTAAAGACGCCAAGCTCTCCAACGCTTCCTGCTGCTTTTTAAGACGTTTAGTGAACGGGTCGTCTTCAGCGGGCTCGCTCTTTTGGGGAGCGACACGAGTAGGCGTTAAAAACTGTGGCTTATCCTGGCGCTGGTTAATCAGTGTAAATAACGAAAATCCTATCTTCATGGCGATGGCCTCTTCTCATTGTTATAAGGTATCGGCCATTTGGCTTATGTCTTTAGACGCCGCTTAACTTCCACGCTTAGCCTGCCTTCACCTAGCTTCAGTTTCAGCTTCTGGCCGGGCTGGGTATCTTCCGCGCGTCGAATCACCTGGCCCTGCTCATCCTGGGCAATCGCGTAGCCACGCCCCAATACCGCCAGCGGGCTGACCGCATTGAGCTCCCGTGCAGCACTGGTTAAGCGTGCCTGACGGTTTTCGAGCTGGCGCTGCATGGCGGTGCCCAAGCGGCGCTGAAGCTGACTTACCCGCTCGCTTTCTGCACGATGCAGCCGCGTCATATCCTGGCTGGCCAAGCGCCTGCTTAGCTGTGTGAGCTGGGCTTTCTGCAGGCTGAGCGTTTGCTGCATGGCACGATTCAAGCGCTGATCAAGGGCGGTTAAGTGCTGGCGCTGGCGATTGAGCTGCTCGCCAGGGTGGCGCAGCTTGGCGCGCAGGGTATCTAGGCGCTGGCTGTCGCGCTCCAGTCGCGCCTGCATGGCCCGCTGCAGGCGGTTGTGTTGATGCTCTAGCTGGCGCTTGAGGGTGTTCTGATCCGGCACTAAGCGTTCGGCCGCGGCAGAGGGCGTGGGCGCACGCATATCGGCGGCGAAATCCGCCAGCGTAATATCCACCTCATGGCCTACCGCCGACATCACCGGCAGCCGGGAGTGAAAAATCGCCCGTGCTAGGTGCTCGTTATTAAACGCCCATAAATCTTCCAGGCTACCGCCGCCGCGGGTGATCAAGATTACATCCCGCTCGGGGTCTAATCGCGCCTGACGGTTAAGCAACGCCAGCGCAGAGATCATCGCCGGTGCCGCTTCTGCGCCCTGCACCGGCACTGGAATCAACGTTACGTCCGCCAGCGGCCAGCGTGCTTCCAGCACCGCCAGCACATCGCGAATCGCCGCGCCAGTGGCGGAGCTCAAAATCAGCAGCTTGCGGGGCGGGAAGGGCAGCGGGCGGGCGTTGGCAAACACTCCTTCGCCTTCCAGCTGCGCTTTCAAGCGCTCAAACGCCGCCAGCAGTTCCCCCAGCCCCGCAGCCTGCACGGCCTCGGCAATCAGTTGGTAGTCACCGCGGGGCTCGAACAGCGACACACGCCCACGCAGCTTGACCTGATCGCCATCGCGCATCGGCGCCGAGACAAACCGCGCCCGCTGGCGAAACAGCGCGCAGCGGATCTGCGCCCGGTCATCCTTCAGCGTGAAATAGACATGCCCAGAGGCCGGGCGGGAAACGTTAGAGAGCTCGCCCTCTACCCACACTTCGCCCACATCGCGCTCAAGGGTTTGCTTGGCGCGCTGGTTGAGTTGGCTGACGGAGAGTGCCTGGGGAGTCGGGGAGGCCATAGAGTTACGCCCGCTCTAATAAATAACGTTTTAACGCCGCAGGATCGGGCACGCCCTGAATCACTTCGCCATCGATCACCAGCGTTGGTACCGACTGAATACGTGCTTCATCCACCGCGTGGCGCTGCGCCGCTTGGTGCTGCTCGCGGTAACGGCCTTCGGCCAGGGCATTCAGCACCGCTTGGCGCTCCAGGCCTACCGACTCGCCAATATCGGCCAATACCTCAGGGTCGCCAATGTCTCGCTCCTGCTGGAAAAACGCTTTTAAGGCCGCCATGGAGTAGGGGTGACCCAATCCCTGCTCTTCGGCCATGGCAAACACTTCAAAGGCTTTATCCGTACGTGGCTGCGGGGAAATGTTGGGCAGCGTAATGGGCACGCCGAGTTTTTCCGCCATGGGGTAAAGCGAATCGCGCCATACTTGGGGCAGGTAAGGGTCTTCCACCTTCAGCGTAGGCACTGGGGCAGGGCGCAGCTCGAAAGGCCGCCAGCGGATTTCTACATCCATACCGTCGGTTGCTTGAACAATCGCCTCTTCCGCCAGCAGGCAGAAGGGGCAAACATAGTCAGTATATACAATGATTTCCTGAGGCAACAGAACGCCCTCCGCGTCGTAAAATGTCCAGTTCAGCAGCCTAACATTAAACGTCATTAGCAATTGGTATAAGCACAACAGCCTGACTGCATTGCTGGAGCACCCCTCAAAACGCTATAATAGGCGATTAACCTTTCACGCCCCACTTCCTCTCAATCAGGGTGTTGCCGCTATGCTACGTATGGCCCAAGAAGCACTTACGTTCGATGACGTTCTTCTCGTTCCCGGCTTCTCCGATGTCCTCCCCAAGGATGTCAGCCTCAAAACCCGCCTGACCCGCAATCTCTCGCTCAACATTCCGCTACTTTCTGCTGCGATGGACACCGTTACCGAAGCGCGTCTAGCGATTGCGATGGCTCAGGAAGGCGGCATTGGCATCATCCATAAAAGCATGACCATGACCCAGCAAGCCGCTGAAGTGCGCAAGGTCAAAAAGCACGAAAGCGTGATCGTGAAAGACCCGGTCACCGTGAGCCCCAAGGCCAAACTCGAAGACCTGCTCGCCATGGCGCGGGAGTACGGCTTCTCCGGCTTCCCCGTGGTAGAAGGCGAAACTCTGGTAGGCATCGTGACCGAGCGCGACATGCGCTTCCAGCCTAACCACGGCGACAGTGTAGAAGCGATCATGACGCCGCGCGACCGGCTGATTACCGTCAAAGAAGGTACCGATCTCGAAACCAGCAAAGCCAAGATGCGAGAACACCGCATCGAGAAAATGCTGATCGTCGATGATGAGTTCCACCTGCGCGGCCTGGTCACCTTCCAGGATATCGAAAAAGCCCGCACCTACCCAATGGCCGCAAAAGATAGCGACGGCCGTTTGTTAGTCGGCGCGGCGGTCGGCACCGGCCCGGAAACGCCGGATCGCGTCGCGGCGCTGGCTGAAGCAGGCGTGGACGTGATCATTGTCGATACCGCCCACGGCCACTCTCAAGGCGTGATTGATCGCGTACGCTGGATCAAACAGAACTTCCCGGCCATTCAGGTGATTGGCGGCAACATCGCCACCGGCGCCGCTGCCAAAGCACTGGCCGAAGCGGGTGCGGATGCCGTTAAGGTCGGCATCGGCCCCGGCTCGATCTGCACCACGCGTATCGTCGCCGGTGTTGGCGTACCGCAAATCACCGCGGTTTCCAACGTGGCCGAAGCGCTCAAAGAGTTCGATATTCCGCTGATTGCCGATGGCGGCGTGCGCTACTCCGGTGATTTGGCCAAAGCGATTGCCGCGGGCGCCAGTGCCGTGATGGTCGGTGGCCTGCTGGCCGGTACCGAAGAAGCGCCGGGTGAAGTCGAGCTTTACCAGGGCCGCACCTACAAAGCCTACCGTGGCATGGGCTCCATGGGTGCCATGTCCCAGAACCAGGGCAGCGCCGACCGCTACTTCCAGGATAAGAGCGAAGGTGCCGAGAAGCTGGTGCCGGAAGGCATCGAAGGCCGCGTCCCCTATAAAGGCATGATGAGCGCCATCGTTCACCAGCTGATGGGCGGCTTGCGCGCTTCCATGGGCTACACCGGTTGCCGCGATATTCAGGAAATGCGCACCAAGCCGGAATTCGTACAGATTACCGGCGCTGGCTTTAACGAATCCCACGTCCACAACGTGCAGATCACCAAAGAAGCTCCCAACTACCGGGTGAGCTAACCAGCAAGATGAGTTATATGGCGCGGCGGGCATTGCCCCGCCGCTTGCTTTTTGGCCTTACCAGCGGCACCCACACCGCTTAACCGAGACCCCGCCATGAGTGACATTCACGCCCATAAGATTTTGATTCTCGACTTCGGCTCGCAGTACACCCAACTGATCGCCCGCCGCGTTCGCGAGATCGGCGTATATTCCGAAGTCCGCGCGTTTGATATCACCGAAGAAGAGATCCGCGAGTACAACCCCAACGGTATTATCATGGCCGGTGGCCCGGAATCCGTGACGGAACTGGACTCCCCGCGTGCGCCGCAGTGCGTGTTTGAAATGGGCCTGCCGGTGTTTGGTATCTGCTACGGCATGCAGACCATGGCCGAGCAGCTAGGTGGTAAGGTAGAAGGCTCCAACCAGCGTGAATTCGGCTACGCGCAGATTCAGATCGACGAAAACAACGCGCTGTTCAAAGACATCAAAGACCACGTAGACGCGAAAAGCGGCAAAGCCCTGCTGGACGTATGGATGAGCCACGGCGACAAAGTCGCTCAAGCCCCCGACGCGTTCACCGTGACCGCCTCCACGCCGAGCTGCCCGATTGCCGCCATGGCGTGGGAAGAGAAGCAGTTTTACGGCGTTCAGTTCCACCCGGAAGTGACCCACACCCTGCAGGGCCAGCGCATTCTCGAGCACTTCGTGCTGGATATCTGTAAAGCCGAAAAACTGTGGACGCCCGCACAAATCATCGAAGACCAGGTACAGCGCGTGCGCGAGCAAGTGGGCGACCGCCATGTTCTGCTTGGCCTCTCCGGCGGTGTAGATTCTTCTGTAGTGGCCGCGCTGCTGCACAAAGCCATTGGCACCCAGCTGACCTGCGTGTTCGTTGACAACGGCCTGCTGCGTAAAGCGGAAGGCGACCAGGTCATGGAAACCTTCGCCAAGCATATGGGCGTGAAGGTGATCCGCGTAGACGCCGAAGACCTGTTCCTCGGCAAGCTGAAAGGCGAGAAAGACCCGGAAGCCAAGCGCAAAATCATCGGCAACACCTTTATCGACGTGTTCGATGAAGAGGCCAGCAAAATCGACGGCGTCGAGTTCCTGGCCCAGGGCACCATCTACCCGGACGTGATCGAATCCGCCGCCTCTAAAACCGGCAAAGCGCACGTGATCAAATCCCACCACAACGTAGGTGGCCTGCCGGAAACCATGAAGCTCAAGCTGGTCGAGCCGCTGCGCGAACTGTTTAAAGACGAAGTGCGCAAACTCGGCCTGGAACTCGGCCTGCCCTACGATATGGTCTACCGCCACCCGTTCCCCGGCCCCGGCCTGGGTGTGCGTATTCTCGGTGAAGTGAAGAAAGAGTACGCCGACATCCTCCGCGATGCCGACGCTATCTTCATAGAAGAGCTGCGCGCCTCTGGCTGGTACGAAAAAACCAGCCAAGCGTTCGCCGTGTTCCTGCCGGTGAAATCCGTAGGTGTAGTAGGCGACGGCCGCCGCTACGAATGGGTCATCGCGCTACGCGCGGTCGAAACCATCGACTTCATGACCGCCCGCTGGGCGCACCTGCCCTACGAGCTGCTGGAGAAGGTTTCCAACCGGATTATCAATGAGTTGGAAGGGGTTTCGCGGGTGACTTATGATGTGAGCAGCAAGCCGCCTGCTACTATTGAGTGGGAGTGATTACACGTTGCGCATTAACTGGTGCTGACTAGCAAAAAATCGAATCAAGCCCATGTTTTAATGGGCTTTTTTTGGTTCATGATTTAGCAAAGATTAGCAAAGTTGAGAGTGAAAGTAGCCCTATAAGCTGGTTTAGGGTGATCTAATGTTTCTACCTTAAAATGTTTGCAACCTACTGTTTTGTAAGCTAAGAGCGGTGCTGTATTGCTGCGACCAGCATAAGTGATATGTGTAGAAAGGCTTGCTTCAACTCTCGGTAAAGTTCCGGATCTGCATTTTTTTCGCCAGGGCCTAGAGATAACTCAACATGAAGCGAACCGTCGTCTTGTCTGTTAATTGGTTTAGCTTGTTGGAGAAGTTGTGTTATGTGGAAGTCTGAAAAGTGAATGGCTCCTGATGTTCTTTTATAAACATCTGGAATCCATGCTCCTAACCCTTCAATCTGTTCAATTAACCATCGGTCTGTAGCTTTATTTTTTGATCCTCGAAGCTTCATGTTTCTGATGTTTGTACCCTTTGCAACGCTTTGTGCGAATGTCTCTGCAGTCATGCCCTCTGTTTCCTCGGCCCAATAAATTGCATAAAGACGTGCAAGTGTGTCTAAGTTAAGGCGAATAAGTGTCATGGCCATTTGCCCATTTCTGGCTTCAACGGCTTGTATAAAAGCTTCCTCAAGAGAAAGAGTTCTTCTTATGGCAGCGAGCAGGAAGTTTCTTTCATTTTCACGCTCTCTCGGAAATTTAAATAAAAAGTTACAAATTTCATAAAGGTCTCGCCGGGCTCTTTCATATTGTGAGAAATCTCCGAAGATTTCCTTTTTAGGAGGCTTTTCCATAATTTCCCTAGTTATTTTTTAGTTTTAGATCAGTTTAAATGTTGTCGGCTAAGTCAGAATGAGATGTATAATAATTAATTATCACTTGCTACCGTCAGCGTTCTGTACTCATCATAAGCAAACTGGTCTGTCATTCCACTAATAAAATCCTGGATTAAACGACAGCGATAATATATTTCCCAGGATTTGTAATCGTCATTAAGAGACAGTTCGTCAATGGATTTTTTGTAAGCTTTGACATGTCTTTCCGCTAGTCTGCTAGCCAGTTTTTTTAAGTAAGAATCTGTCCCTTTCTCTTGATCTATAATTCTTCTGAATATTTCTTGGCTACATTTTAGTAATGGGCTATATATTTCGATTAGGCCATATATAACTCTATAGCCTTGAAGTTCTAATGTTTCTACTTCTTTGTTGTTGAATACTTTTTTTATGGCGACAGATTTTAGTGCTTCTATTGCATGAGAACCTGGAGAGTTGTCTTCCATTAGCGCTTCATCAAAATCTCCCGTATAAATATGTTCGATGTTGTCAATGAAACGTTGGGCTGCGTGCTGAACAAGAGAGTGTATTAGATTTACTCTTAGCCAAAGGAAAAACTCATTATTTTGATTTATGTTTGCGGCGCTAAATCTTCTGTCGGCATATTCCACTATTTCTCTGAAACTTTGCTCTCCTGCCATAGGGGTGGAGAAAGCCTTAGAGTTAACATCTCCATTTTTTTGAAATTCTTCGATTAACATTTCTTTTAGCTGAGGTATATGAATAATCCCTTTTTCGACAGCATCTTCAATATCCGCAAGTCCATAAGAAATATCGTCAGCCGCTTCCATGATCCAGGTGGCAGGGTGGCGTGCACCTTCTGGCATATCTAGTTTAGACCATAGCTGTTTTACAAATTTTTCTTCTGAAAGATAAAATCCAGGTTTTTTACGTAAATAAGCACCGGGTGACTTTTTTTCAGGCTTTTCAAGGTAAGCCGGCCTCACATACTTTATTAGGCATGCTGTTTGAGTGTAGGTCAAATTTAGCGTTAGTAGGCTGTTAACCAAACGTATAGCTTGAGCATTCCCTTCGAAATTTTTTAAATCAATAACCATTTTTTTTATAAGATTTTGATTGCTGCTTTCAAAATGATTGATCTTTTCAATGTTTTTATCAAACCATGAATTAATGGCATACTCACCGAAATGACCGAAAGGTGGATTGCCAATATCATGGCTTAAACATGCCATCTCTACGATACTTTCTAGTATTCGTTCTAAATCATCTAGGCCATATTGTTTTGTTAAACCTAGTTCTGAGAGTTTTGTGAAAATAGTCCTTGTGATGAAGCGTCCTGTTTGCTGTACTTCTAAAGAGTGAGTCAGGCGACTTCTGACTGTGGCGTTTCTTTCAAGTGGAAATACTTGAGTTTTCTGCTGAAGTCTTCTTATCGCTGGTGAATTAATGATTCTACCGCGGTCACTTTCCATTTGCCTAGTAACATATTCAAGGTAGTCGTCATGTTGCCAAGGCTGTTTAGCTACTCTTTCATATGGCCTTAAAGCATTAATTCTTTTTTTAAAATCTATATTTTTTGACATTTTCTTTCCTTATATTAGATTAACTATTCTTACCATGCTTTGGGTTTCAATTTCAATATTTTGATAGCTGGATGTTTATACCCTGCTCAACGCCTTTTCCGCCGCCTGCGTAGTCCTCCGACTAGCCTATGAGCCGAATATAAACCATAATCGGCTCATAATATGATCTGAATAGGTGGGGCAAACGGCTCATGTATATCTGGGAACAGCAACATTGGCCACATTTTGAGTGGGACGAATCCGTTCTTCGACCTATGTTGGATGCCGTGCGGTTACTGCAGGGCAGGGTGTTGGGTAAAACCGAGGCTGTCCACGGCCAGGCCGATCTGGACGTGGAAATGGATGCGCTGATCCAGAATGCTATTCGTACCAGCGAAATCGAAGGCGAGCGTTTGGACGTTGGCTCTGTGAGGTCATCCGTTGCTCGCCAGTTGGGATTAGAACAGGCTGGTGTTTCCGCTAGAACAACACCTGAGTCTGAAGCGCTGGTCGAGCTATTGCTGCAATCCACACATCAATTGGATGAGCCGCTTTCCCGCGAACAGTTGTGCCTCTGGCAATCCATGCTTTTTGTGCAAGGCCCCGGCGTGCTTGGCAATGTACGTGTAGGCGAGCTGCGTGGCGATCACCCCATGCAAGTGGTGTCGGGGCGGCTTGATCAGCCTAACGTGCATTTTGAAGCGCCGCCCCGTGGGCAGCTGGAGGCTGAGCTGGATGCCTTTATTACTTGGTTCAACCATCCACCATCGTGGCTTGATGGGCTGGTTCGCGCTGGCATCACCCATCTATGGTTGATTACCTTGCACCCCTTTGATGATGGCAATGGGCGTGTTACGCGCGCGGTGACAGATCGTGCGCTTGCGCAAGCAGAGCGGCAATCCGTGCGCTTCTATTCCTTGAGCGCGGCCATCATGGCGCGCCGCCACGCTTACTACGATCACCTTGAAAGCGCTCAGAAAGGCAGCCTCGATATTACGCCGTGGTTGTTGTGGTTTCTGGACACGCTGAAAGAGGCGCTTGAGCAGGCGCTGTTAAGGATCGACCGTGTGTTAATGAAAGCCACCTTCTGGCAGCGCCATGCCACCACCGTGCTGAACGAACGGCAAATCAAGGTGCTGAACCGCTTATTGGATACAGCAGGGGAAGAGTTTGAGCAGGGCATCAATGCGCGTAAGTACCAATCGTTGGCCAAAGTAAGTAAAGCCACCTCAACGCGGGATTTGGCAGAGCTGCTGGAAAAAGGCTGCCTTTCCAAGCTCCCCGGTGGTGGGCGCAGTACGCGCTATCAGGTGTTACTTGGGCAAGCTCATGAAGGCACTCAGTAAGTAGTGAACTTTGTCATTGAGGCCATATCGCTTGCATTGAAAATCGACCAATAGCAAGTGAAAGCCTTTGCTTCAAAACTCTTTGAAGGTAACTCAGCCGCTGTGTGCTTTACTATCTGCAACTGTTATTCACGGAGGAAGCATCCATGGCCATAGGCGGCTTGATAGGATTACTGGATGACATTGCCGCATTGGCGAAGTTGACCGCAGCATCACTGGACGATGTGAGTGCCGCCGCTGGGCGTGCGACGGCGAAGGCGGCCGGAGTGGTGGTGGATGATACGGCAGTGACGCCGCAATATCTGCAGGGGGTGGCAGCGGAGCGTGAACTGTCGCTTGTGAAGCAGATCGCGCTGGGGTCGATCCGCAACAAGCTGATTTTTATCCTGCCGGTGGCGCTGCTGCTGAATCACTTTTTGCCGTCGCTATTGCCGATCATCCTGATGATAGGCGGCACCTACCTAGCCTTTGAGGGCGCGGAGAAAGTCTGGCATAAACTTTCCGGCAAGCATGATGAGGATAAGCCAGCGGTAGAGCAGGGGCCGGAAGCCGAGAAGAAGATTGTGAGTGGTGCCATTCGTACCGATCTGATTCTGTCTGCTGAAATCATGGTGATCGCGCTGGCCACGGTCTCCCATCAAGGCTTCTGGTCACAGCTGGCGAGCCTGGTGGTGGTCGCGTTTTTCATCACCATTCTGGTGTATGGCGTGGTCGCGCTATTGATCAGGATGGATGATATCGGCCTGAAGCTCGCCCAGCGGGATAGTTCGAGCATGCAGACCCTGGGCCGTGGTCTGGTGACGGCCATGCCCAAGGTGCTAGCGACCATCTCGGTCGTGGGCACCGTCGCTATGCTCTGGGTGGGCGGGCATATCCTGATGGTCAATCTGGGTGCCGATGGCACGGGTTGGTTCAACGCGCCCTATGAGTGGGTACACCATATTGAGCTAGGCATTAGCGAGGCCACCGGTGCCTTGGGCGGCACGCTGGGCTGGAGCTTCAATACGCTGTGCTCTGCGGTGATTGGCTTTTTGGTGGGCTCGGTGGTGGTGGGGGCGCTGCATCTCATTCCCACCAAGAAGGCGCATGCCGAGTAGGTGCGCGCCGGGAAGTAAGTATCAGGCATCTAAATGCCCGCCATCAAGGCGGGCATTTTTGTGAGATAGGGTGAAGGTATTTCTCGTGACCTTACTTTGCCAGTGCCGCTGAATACTGCTGACCGGCGCTCGCCCAGGCAATGACAGCCAAGCCTAAAGCGATCAGCGAAAGGATGGCACCCGCCCAGTTTGGAGAGGCCAAACCGAACCCGGCGGCAATCGTCGCGCCACCCACCCATGCCCCGATGGCATTACCCAGGTTGAACATACCGATGTTCACCGACGCTGCCATGGTGGGCGCTCCTGCTTGGCTGGCACGGTCCATCACCAGTTTCTGGATCGGGGAGACGGTGGCGAAGCCAAAGGCGGCCATAAGGAAGACAGAGACCGAGGCCACAACGCTGTTCCCAACGCCCAGCCAGAAGACGAAAAGTACCGCCGCCTGCGCGGCAAGGGTCACAAACAGCGTTCCGAAAAGTGAACGGTCAGCAAAGCGACCACCTATCCAGTTGCCAACCGCCAGACCCAACCCGAACAGAACCATCAGTTTTGCCACACCAGTGTCGGTAAAACCTGCCTCTTCGACCATCATTGGGGCGATGTAGGTAATAGAGGTAAAGAAGGCGGCAGGGCCGAAGACGGTAATGCCCATGGCGAGCAGCACCTGGGGGTCTGCGAAGGCACGTAGTTCACTCTTCAAGGCGATTGCCTTGCCCGCTTTGATCTGGGGCACTAGCAGCGCGATGCTGAGGACGGTGATAAGACCGATCCCGGCGATCAACCAGAACACTAGCCGCCAGCTGTAGGCTTGCGCGAGCCAGGTGCCAGCAGGAACGCCGAACAGGTTGGCCATCGTTAGCCCGGAGAACATGAAGGCGATGGCACTTGCTTGTCGGTCTTTCGCGACCAGCGAGGCGGCGATGATGGAGCCCATGCCGAAGAACGTGCCGTGGTTGAACGCCGTTAAAATACGGCCCGCCAGCGCGATGGGGAGCGTCGGCGCCACTGCCGTGATCACGTTACCTAGCGTGAAGATGAGAGAGAGGCTAATAAGCATCGTTTTACGTGGCACCTTGGCGCCTAGAATCGTCAGGATGGGCGCACCTACGAACACGCCTAACGCATAGGTGGTGGCCATTAAACCTGACGTGGGTATATCGACGCCGAAATCCTTGGCGATTTGGGGAAGGATGCCAGCGACGACGAATTCCGTCATTCCGATACCGAATGCGCCAATCGCTAACGCGAAAAGTGCTAATGGCATAATAGTGTCTCCGTAAATGATATTTTCAATCGAATGTGGTTCGGTTATATTTATTTTATTGAAAATAATATTCGGAGGTAAAACGATAATGGTGCCGTCAGATAAAGAAACAGATGCTATTCGGCAGATAAAGCATCATCCGGCTGAACTTGATTCAATTGACCGAAAAATATTAGGCGCGCTCGCCGAAGATGCGTCGCGTAGCTACGCAGAACTCAGCAAAATCGTGCACCTCTCCGCCCCCGCTGTGCATGACCGTGTAAAAAGGCTTAAGCGTGATGGGGTCATCAAGGGCACCGTCGCCATACTGGATGGCTGCAAGCTTGGCCGAACGCTGCTGACTTTCTTGCTGGTGGATACCAGCAGCTACAGCGCCACGCGCAAACTACTGGCCTTTGCCGACAGACCCGAAGTAGAAGAGCTGCACACCGTGGCAGGAGATGGCTGTGTGTTCATTAAGGTACGTGCTGCTAACACCGAATCGCTTGAGGACTTCCTGATGGAGATTCAGAGCCTTGAAGGGGTCAGGTCTGTCCGCAGCTACATTGCGCTTTCAACCTTCCTGGAAAGAGGCCCATCGCCAGATTAGGTAGCCCGCTCGATAGCATGATGGAAGGGGGACGGCGAGCCAGAAGAGTATCTTTGAGGTGGTGCCCTTGGCAGGACACTGATCTACCCCTCGCCTTGAACGATACAGCCGAGGGAGTCGGTAACCACGCAACTTAGAACTTATTTACCTTAGTTGTTCAGCCTATTTTGAAGCGCTTGTTGTTTGTAGAGCGCCCGCAGCTGCAACGGAATACCAAGAATGAGTGCAAACAACAGTACGCTTTGTACGCCGAGCAATAGCGGGTCATCCAGATTAGTCACGAGTGGATCTCCGACAGGTAGCCGCCTCAAACTTTCACTGACGGTGGGGATCATTAACATGAAAATGCTGATGCTCAGTAAAACAGTTTCGACATATTTGCCGAATCGCTTCGTTTTGGGCCACCTGGCGATACCATATCCCAACAAAACCACCCCGAGCGTGATGGTGGCAACGATCGAGCTTATGGGCTGATGCGCAATAGGATAGACCGTGAGCGCGCCTAGCAACATGAACCAGAAATAAGCGCGACCTGCCTTGGTGTTGGGGGCAACTCGACCATGTTTAACAAGCATATAGATAGCGAGAGGAATGGCCGGAAGGCTTCCCATAGTGTGTAACCAACCAAGAGGTGAAATGTCCATAAAGGGTTCCTTATGATAATTTAAAATACTCTATACCTATCTTCTAGTAGGTAGCGTGTAGTGGATAGTGTGTAGCAGGTAGTTAGTAAGACGCAGCTTTGCTGCGAGGTAGTGCGTGTTTCTGTTTTAGGAGAAGGTGCTGTTGGCCATCTTATTTATTTCATTGAGCAGCAAGCCCAGCAGGCAGCTCGTCTTGCTCCAGGCTGTTGTGTCTACTTGATATCCAATGCTCAGTTAGGCGGGAAGGCGATGACCGGCGTTTCGATTTGGCGCCTGTTCGTTTGGGTAGGGCGGGGTTGTAGAACGGAATCCACACGCCAATGGCCCAGGCGTGGCTCAAATTTATAGAGATACTCACCGGGTCAGGATAATAAACGTCATCCATGAAGGCTTCCCAAGCGAGCGCTTGATCGAGTGCTGCAGGCGCCTGAAGAGGGGGCGTATGTAGGTCGGTTTTTTCAGCCGCTAGGAAAATAACGTCAGCATCCCATTTGCCGCCCTTCAGAAACTGCTCAGCATATCTTTCCTCTAGAGGTGGTGTGGTGGCCTGAAGCGCAATAGTGTCGCAATTGAGCCAACTGGCATCAAAGATGCCGCTGCCTGGATGGGAATGGCACTGTCTCGGCGCTCTGCCCGTATCGTGATATATAGACAACCTTGAGAGGGTGACCAGTTGCGACACTGAGTCGAAGGAGCCTTTTGATTCAAGAAGCTGCTGGTGTTTTATCTGCTCGTTCAGGAAGGCGAGAAACTGTCCACTTTCCGCTGAGGGCGGGATTCTGTCGCTGCGTTCCTGTGTGCTATCAGTCTCTTGAAACGCAGCCAACTCCGATAGGGAGGAGGGCTGCGACACTGCGTTGGAGGAATCCACGGGCTTAAGAGCATCTTGGTGTTTTATCTGCGCAGCCAGCAGGGGGAAGAACGGCTCCTCTGATACTTTAATCCCTCTTTGCCCATGGGCGCTGGTTCTTGTTGTCCCCGTGTGGGAAGTTTTCATTGTTGCTACGGGTGAGCTGCTAATTGGGTACATCATGCGATCCACCTCCTGGCACTGATGAGACATGCTGCTAGCAAAACGGAAATCAGCAAGATAGCTACCGCGAGGGGCAGGCTTAAGCCGCTGCCGTATGGCATTTCCTTTGCTGGCAAGAGGAAATTCGTATCGTTATATCCAGTCATAATCGTCATCTCGCTCCTATTGCTAAATTAATGGCTCGTTCGTGGTGTACCCATAGCCTCAACGAAGCGAAGTGCCATACCATCTAGTCCACGCTGTTCATTTCGTCATAGCGGCCGCTTCCGTCGATCCTCCTCTCTAGCTCATCCCCACAGTAGCGCCGAGAATGATTCGGATAGAATTCTTCGCATATTTTTCACATTAGCTTCCTACTAGAAGGTAGGGTGAAAGGACGAATTGAAGTTACCCTGGATGCGATATATTGGGAGAACCCATCGGAGTGTGGTTAGTGATATTTACCTTCTAGTAGGTAGGCTAAGTCGATAAATGAAAACTGCCTTTTTACTTACCCTGATCATTGATAAGTCGTTCGATTAAGGGTTCGGTAACAACGCTAAATACTTTTTCGTCGCCGTAGACTCTTGCCGACAGCATGGCGCCATGCACGGCCGCCATGAAGCTTTCCGCTTCAGATTGCGCGGTCCCGGTAAGTAAAAAGGCATTTTGCATCGCCCCTTCCTCTATTACAGAGGCCAGCCACGTCGATAGCGTTCGGAAATGAGCCCTCACCTCAACCACAATCTCTGGGGGTAACACCGGGATTTGGCTCGCGAGTAATGCGCACACACAAAAGCTGCTCGTGGGATCGCCAATACACGCCGTCCAGTAGTTGATATAGGCGCGCAGTTGGTCTGCTGGGTCGGTATTATAGCTTTTTACTGTAGCCAACCCCGCTTTCGCTTCTTCACGATAAAGCTGCAATAGTGTTCGGACTAAATCGACTTTGCTGGGAAAGTGATGGTGAATGCTTGCCTTTCGAATACCGACAACGTCGGCAATATCAGCATAACTGAAACCGTTATATCCGCCCGCAATGATCAAGGTGCGCGCGCAGCGGATGATTTCGTCAGAAGTGTTAGTCAGTTTAGTCATGCGCCAAACCTACCTTCTAGTAGGTTTGCTGTCAAGAAGCCCGACGTAAAATTGAGAGGATGTGGCGCGCTAAGTTACCTCGACTTCATCTGCTCAACAATCCGCGCAGCATCTTTCGCCGGAGGCCGGCCGAAAGTGCGGGCATATTCCCGGCCAAACTGCGTGGAGCTTTCGTATCCCACTTCGTGAGCTGCCTCCGTGACACTGTAGCCAGTGGAAATCAGTAGTGTCCGCGCCTTAAGTAGCCGCACCTGCTTCTGATACTGCAAGGGGCTGAGCGCCGTCACGGCTTTGAAATGACGGTGGAACGCAGAGACGCTCATGGCTGCTTCCTTGGCCAGTGCCTCCATCCGTAAGGGCCGTGCATAATCGTTACGAAGTCGCTGAATGACCTGGTGCACCCGTGCCAGGGCGGTGTCTGGTGTGGCGATGTCGCGCAGCATCCAGCCCATTGGCCCCTGAAGCACGCGGTAAAGAATCTCGCGCTCGTAGGCGGGTGCCAGCGCCGCAATGTCGGCTGGCTGCTCCATCAATCGCAACATGCGCACCCAGGCATCGAGCAGTTCCGGCGTCACCGCTGCCACAGAAAACCCCGTTGTATGCCCGGCGCTGCTTGCAGCATTGGGCAGTTCCGATAGCAGGCCTGCCAGATGGCTAGCGTCTAGGGTTAGGCTCACCGCGAGGTAGGGTTCTCCCGAGTCGCTACTGCGTACAACCCCCGCCGCAGGCAGGTCAACCGACATCACAAAATAGGTCGCGGGGTTGTAGTGCAGGGTACGCCCGCCCACGGTCATGGATTTGCTGCCCTGCAGGATCAGGTTGACCATGGGGTCGTACACGGCGGCAAGCTCGTGTTCTGGAATGGCGCCTTGCACCATCGCCACCCGGGGAATACCGGTCTCGGTGCGGCGGTTTTGTGCATGGGCAGCCAGACGGCGGAGTTCGTTGAGTTGTTCTTCCATGGCGCTATTGAATGCCAGACCAGGAGCAGAGGCAAGCGAAAAGCAGAAATAGGCAGGATTTCGGTAGGAACAGGCGGGCCGTTAGGTGAGCGGGTACCTATCATGGGGAGACTAAATCTCACAGGAGCGTCACATGAGCACTATCGTCATTACCGGAGGTAGCCAGGGGATCGGCGCAAGCACGGCACTGCGCTTACCGGTGGCTATGCCATCTAAAGGGGTGACCCATGCTTGATCATATTTTCCTCACGGTGAGCGATACCGAGCGCTCCATCGTTTTTTACGAGCGGGTGCTACCCCTTTTGGGAATTACCAACCGGCATGACTTTGACGGCCATGATGGCCCGCCTGGCCACCCTGATCTGAAGGGGTTCGGTGCCAAGGGGCGTGTGTTTTTCTGGCTAAAGCAGGGAGAGGCGGCGCCCGGCGCGGTGCATGTGGGCTTCGTTGCAGCGTCCGAAGAGGAGGTCAATGCCGCCTATGCCGAAGCCTTGGCAGCGGGCGCCACAGCGATCCACCCGCCTGGGCCTCAGCTCCACTATGATCCCCGCTATTACGCCGCGCAGGTCAGGGATCTTGACGGCTACACCCTAGAGTTTGTCTACAAAAGCTGGCAGCACTGACCATGAAAACATTGATGATCTATGGCGCCGCCGGTTACACCGGTGGCATGGCGGCGGAGCACGCTGCATCCGCAGGTATTCACCTAGTTGTCGCAGGGCGTGCGAAGGATCGTGAGTCTCTGGACATATTGGCAGGGCGTTTAGGCGCTGATATTCGGCTCTTTTCGCTCGATGATCCGGAGGCAATCGCAAGGGGCCTTGAAGGCATCTTTGTTCTGCTCAACGCCGCCGGGCCTTTTATGAACACGGCCAAGCCGCTGATGTCGGCCGCCATTCGTGCTGGCGTGCACTACCTCGATTTCTCGGCCGAACTCGATACCTACCGGCAGGTGTTGGCGCTCGACGGGCAGGCGCGTGCTGCGGGTGTGATGCTGCTGCCGGGAAGCGGTGGTAGCGTCGCGATGCTGGGAAGCTTGGCGGGGCATGCCGTGGCGCGGGTCACCCATCCCCGCACGATCAGTATCGCCTTGCAGGTGGCGGGGGGAATGTCGAGAGGGTCGGTGACCAGCGCGAGCCAGAACATCACGACGGAGACGCTTCATCTGGTTGGCGGCGAACTCGTTGCACGCAGCCCAGAGGAGGTGCGTGATTTCGATTTTGGCGAGGGCCCGCTATCGTCGTTCCCTGTCACGCTGCCCGATCTCGTGACACTTCACCAGGCGACAGGCGTGCGTGATATCGAAACCTTCGTGCACGTGGCGGCGGGTGCGTTCCCCGATGGAGACGCCAACGAACTCCCAGCGGGGCCCAGTTCCGATGAGCGGGCGGCGAACCGCTACCATGCGGTTGTCGAAGTGACCGATATGGACGGTTCGGTGGCGCGCTCGGTGCTTGATACGGTGAACGGTTACACCTTCACGGCCATGGCGGCGGCAGAGGCAGCCCGGCGAGTACTTGCAGGTGAGGTGCAGCCTGGCTTCCAGACCCCTGCGGGCCTGTTCGGCAACGGCTTTGCCGAGAGCATCGCCGATACACGGATTATCGACGTTACGCCCAGCGAGGATGGGGATTGACGTTAGCTGGAAGCGAACTCAACGTCCAAAGCGCGCCCGGCGACCTCTGCGCACCCAACGAGCTTTTGCTGAGGCAGCCCAAGACAGGCATAGGAAGAGAGGCCGCGCAGCGTGAGTAGGACATAGTCGGTGATTTGGTCGACATCTCCCGAGCGGCAGAAGTTGGCGATGTAGCCATGAATGTCTCCGCTAATGGGTTTGGCCAGCGTGGCAGCCAACGCCGCGGCTTGCGGGTCGTCCGCCCGCATTGCCTCTGTCACCATGCACCCGCGCAACACCGGGTCGCGCGTGTAATGTTTCGCTGCGGCAACGAACAGGCCGGTAAGCGCCTCAGCGGGGGAAGCATCCGAGGAAAGGATCTTGTCCAGCGGCAGCATTTGCTTCGCCATATAACTCTGCAAAGTACGCTCGAACAGTGCCAACTTGCTTCCGTAGGCGGCATAGAGACTTGGCGGCACGATATCCAGTGCCTGCGTAAGCTCTGCGATCCCGACCGCATCATATCCTCGTGCATGAAAGAGCGCCCGCGCGGTCTCGATACCTTGTTCACGGTCGAACGCAGGCCTGCGCGTGCGGGCGGTCTTGATTTTTATGGACTGATTGGCCATGGCAACGGCTACCTAAAATGAAGAGCAAAGCAAGAGTTCTGTTACCGATCGCTACGTTCTGCTATCGATCACTACATAGTACTTGCGCGCCGTTTTAATGCCAAATATAGTGACCACTATACTCAATCAGAGGGAATATCCATGCACTTCGAAAACAAAGTAGCTTTGGTGACAGGCGGCTCTTCAGGTATCGGCCTTGGCATCGCCACGCATCTCGCCCAGTTGGGTGCCCACGTCATCATCACCGGTCGCGACCCTGCGAAGCTGGCGCAAGCAGCTCAAAGTATTGGACCAAACGTCTCTTCTGTCGTTCTGGACGTCACGAATGTCGCGGAAATCGACGCGCTCTACGAAACTGTGCGGCGCGATCATGGTCGCCTCGATATTCTCGTGGCCAATGCAGGTAGCGGGCAGATCATTCCTCTTGGATCACTCACCGAAGAGTATGTCGACAGGACGTTCGATACCAACGTCAAGGGTGTCATTTTCACGGTGCAGTCGGCACTCCCGCTGATGACTTCCGGCGGCTCGATCGTGATCGTGGGCTCCACCTCGTCGATCAATCCCGCGCCTGGTCTAAGCGTCTACGGTGCATCGAAAGCCGCAGTGCGCACTCTTGTTCGAGCCTGGATCCAAGACATTAAAGGCTCCGGCGTTCGTATCAACGTGGTCAGTCCTGGCCCGGTTCACACGGAAAGCCTTGAGAACTTCTTCCCGCCAGAGCAGGCTGAAGCGGCTTTCGAATATATGAAGGGGCAGAGCATGGTCGGCCGGATCGGCACGCCGAAAGACATTGCGCATGCAGTCGCCTACCTCGCAAGCGACGAGGCGGCCTACACCAACGGCATAGAGTTATTCGTAGACGGCGGCGCCTCTCAAGTGTGACCGCATGGGCCAAGCCTTTTGCTATCGCCTCGATCTGCAGATGGATCAGCAGATCGGTGGCCCGTTCCTGAAGTGGCGATAGAAAGCTGACACGCTTATGTCTGCCAACGCTCTATCCGAATCGTGCAATTACCAGGGCTGGCGGCCGTTGCTTCCGAAGAAGCCACCGGTGGGGCCGTCATCGCCTATTAATGACATCCTAATCGCAGTCACTGCGCCTTCATCCGGCGTGAGCGCACCGACGTTGCCATTGAGGTCGGTCTGGACATTGCCGGGCTCGACCACGTTGACCTTGATGCCGAGCGGCTCAAGTTCCTTCGCGAATGCAACCGTGACGGCGCTCAACGCGACCTTCGACGTCGTGTAGTCCATGAAATTGACGCTAGAGTAAATGGACGTCGGATCGGTGATCAGGGCGAGCGAACCCACTCCGCTGCCCATCATGACGATCCGCGCTCCACCCGCCGCCTTGAGTAGCGGAAGGAACTTTTGCGTGACCCGGATCGGACCGTAGAGGTTCACCTCGAAAGTGGCCTTGATGTCCTCCATCCGGGCCTCGCTCGGCGGCAGTTTCGGGTCGATGATGATGCCCGCATTGTTCACGAGAACGTGCAGGGCGCTGGCTTCAAGCGCGACTGTATCCGCCGCGCGGTGAACGCTGCTTTCGTCGGCAACGTCAATATCGAGGAACCGGACGTCTAGTCCCTCATCGAGAAGGGTTTTGACCGCCGCTTCTCCACGGGTGCGGTCGCGCGCCCCCATCCAGACCGACATGCCTGCCTGCGCGAGCCCCCTGGCGATGGCTAAGCCGATGCCTTTGTTGGCACCGGTGACCAGGGCTTGCCGCTTTCCAGACATCACTTGGCCGCCTGTTCGACCGGGACGGCGACGTGGCGGCTGATGTCACCGAACAGGCGCGGGTCGACTTCGCGCGAAGCGTAACGCCATGCGCCGTCGTGATGCTCGAACGTGTCAACATACCGGCCAGTCACGATCGGCTGCAGCGGAAAGCCGGGAAGTTCCTGGTGGACAGTGAAATAGCTGACCGTGCTGACGCTCGTGGCGCTCTTGATATCGATAAGAACGTTCGAGACGGAGTGCCAGGTCCGCGGGGTGTCGTCCACATGATACTGGAGATTCGTGCGGAGAAAATTCGCGATGTCGTCGCGACCTGTGACATAGGTATCGATGACCTTGAACTGGGCGTGCGCGAGCAGCTCGGCGTTCGCGTCGACCTTCCCGATATCCAGGTTGTGGACATAGGCGGCGAGCAGGCGGCGAACCTCGCTCTCTATCACTAGGCGGTCGAGAGCAGTAAGCGTGGTTTCGGGAGTGGTCATAGTCTTCCTTCACAGAGTTAAAGAGATTACGTATATAGCGTGGTTGTCCTCAAGAGGCTGAAGAGTCAACGCTCGGATGGCTGCTGACAGACGACCTCAACATTGACGCCATCGGGATCCAGGACATAGGCGGCGTAGTAGTGGTCGTGATAGTGGGTGCGAATGCCCGGTGCGCCGTTATCCTCCCCACCCGCTGCCAGCGCGGCGCGATAAAACGCATCGACAATGGACCATTTTGCTGCGGCGAAGGCGATATGGAGGCCTTCGCCCGGTAGTTCGTTGTCGTGTATCCATAGCCTTGGGTAGCCCTCCATCCCAAAACCGTGCCGTGTGCCGCCGCTGCGTGTGCGGTCTGGCCCTACGGTGATGATGCGGGTGAACCCCAGCGGGGCAAGCGCCTGTTCGTAGAAGCATCGCGATACTTCCGCATCACGTACGGCGAACTCGACATGGTCAAGAATACTCATGCGTTTTTGCTCTCATCAGGTGTGTGAAGAAAGGTCTCGAAGGCCTGGCCAGACAGTTCGGCTACGGCAAGCAGGCGAGCCCTGGAGCGGCCAGCGCGCGCGCCTGCTGAGAGACCTTGCAGTGTCGTCACGACGTAATCGGCTAGTTGTTGTGCCTGGTGCGGCTGACTTCTCTTGATGTAGCCCTCGATAAAGTCCGCCGCTGCATCGCCATAGGCGTTCGCCAGTTGGCGGGCCTGAGGATCATCGGCGCGCATGCCTTCAGCCACCATGCAGCCACGCTTGGCTTTCGACTTGGTGTAGAGCCGGACGGCTTGCCGCAGTAAATCATCGATTGCTGCTGATAAGGGCCGGTCGGGCGTCAGGATCTTGTCGGCCGGCAGGTTGGCTTCTGCCACGTAGATCGCCAGGCAGCGTTCGTACAGCCCCGCCTTGTTGCCATAGGCGGCGTAGAGGCTAGGCGGGTTGATGCCCAGTGCACGGGTGAGCTCGGCAACTCCTACCGCGTCGTAGCCGCGTTCGTGAAATAGATCTTTTGCAACGGCAACGCCCGCCTCTCTGTCGAAGGGGCGTCGAGGTGAGCGTTCTGCCACACGTTCGCCAGTACCTGTATTGGATGGTTTGCTTTTCATGTTGACGATACCGATTGACTCTTTGGTTTGTAGTGGTCACTATAGCATTGCTTTAGTGACTACTACAAACTGAAAGGTGATACTGTGAAACAAGATATGAACCGTAACGTTGCTGTTGTGACCGGTGGCAGTAGTGGTATCGGGTTTGCCATCGCCAAGCGCTTGATCGATGACGGAGCCGATGTCGTGATAACGGGAAGGCGGCAGGCGGTATTGGATGAGGCCGTACACAGGCTGGGCAGCAGCGCTACGGGGATAGTGGCTGATGTCGCCAGTGCTGCGAGCTTGGCGTCTTTCTATGAGTCTGTGAAAAACCGCTTCGGACGTATCGATACCCTGGTGGCCAATGCCGGTGGCGGTAGTCATGCACCGCTTGGGCAAATCACGGAGCAACAGATCAACCAGCAGTTCTCAACCAACGTTAAAGGCGTGGTGCTGACCGTCCAGGGAGCGATGGGATTAATGGGCTCCGGTGCCAGCATCGTGATCGTTGGTTCCTCGTCCTCAATAGACCCAGGGCCAACCATGAGCATTTACGGTGGCACCAAGGCAGCCGTGCGCAACATGGTGCGCAGTTGGGTGGCGGAACTGAAGGGAACGGGTATTCGCATCAATATCCTGAGCCCTGGGCCCACCAACACGGCTTCATTGCGCGAGGCATTCGGCGAGCACGCTGAGGAAGGCATGGCGTTTCTGACAGCCAAAAGCCCGCTGGGGCGTATCGGTGAACCCGAGGAGATTGCCTCGGTCGCGGCCTTTCTGGCCAGCGATGCCGCCAGCTATGTCAACGGGGTGGAGTTGTTTGCTGATGGTGGCGCTTCACAGACATAGTGAGGCACCAGCACCGTCGGATAGAGCCATACAGTTCCTTGCTATCCTTATCTGCCATTGACTGATCTATGAGCCGAATATAAACCATAATCGGCTCAAGATATGATTTGAATAACTGAGGTGGTAAGGGAATTTGTTGATGCTGGTTAAGCAACTACCGAAGGCTTTTCGGTAGTTCATCAAGAAATAGGCGTCAGACCCGCCGTTGCCGTAACACCATCACCCCCGCCATTAAGATCATGCCCATACCCAGCCACGTCATGGCATCGGGCACTTCGCTGAATAGCAGGTAGCCCCAAAGGCTGGCAAAGATGAGGTAGGCGTAATCAAAGGTGCCGATCAACGCCGATGGGGCAATTTGATAAGCCCTTGCCACCCCGGTATTCACAATGATCAGCAGTAGGGCGTAGGCGCCCACGATCAATAACGCTTTGGCGTCTAGCGGTTGCCAACCGGCGAACAGGAATGGCGCGCGTTCAGCGAGTGTTTCTGTGCTGTTGATTGCTACCAGCACACTGAAGAGAGTGCCTGCTGCCAGGAAGGCTAGATTCAATCCCAGGGTGAGAAGTAAGGGGTGCTCCCGTTGGCAGTGGTGGCGAGTGACCAGCATGGCTAGCGCATAAAAGAGGGCGGCAAGCACGGGTAGAAGTGTGGCAGGTGTGAAGGTGTCGCCGCCAGGGCGCAACACTACCACCACGCCCAGGAAACCGCAGAGGATGCCCAGCCAGGCCTGGCGTGAAAGATGCTCGCCTGCACCAAAAGCAGCTAGCACGGCAATAAACAGCGGTGTGGTGTAAATGGCGACCGCTGCCACTGAGAGCGGAATCAGCGGCAGTGCTGCGTAGTAGGCGATCCACATCAGCAACAGAAGCAGGCTTCTTATCGCCACCCAGCGGCGTGATTTTACCCTGGGGCGAGGGCCTGGATGGCCAATGATCAATCCAAACAGTATCGGCAGCGATAGTGTTGAGGCGATGACATAGAGTTGCCATAGCGACATACTGGCACTCAGATACTTAACCAGAGCGTCGGTCAACGCCAGGAAAAAGACAGCCCCCACGATAAGGCTTATGCCCTGTAGGATATTATCTTGTGGTTCAGCGGTGGCCTTCATTGCAGCATTCCAAGTATGAATTCCGCTCTAGAATGCCGCTGCCTTTAGCAGTGCTTCAAACGACTTCTGCGTCACCATGCATGAGCTCAGATTATGGATAACTTCATCAAGTCTCTTCCACCGCTGGCTTCGCTGCGCCCCTTTGAGGCAGCCGCCAGGCTCGAAAGCTTTTCGCGTGCGGCGGATGAGCTCCACCTGACCCAGGCGGCGATCAGCCGACAGATCCGTGCGCTGGAGGAAGACCTTGGCGTAATGCTTTTCGAGCGCCGTCATCGCCGTGTGTTTCTTACCCGTGAAGGGCGTGAGTTTGGCCGTACGGTCTCCCAGGCGCTGGAAAGTATTGCTACGGGGGCTCAGGCGCTGCGCGGCGACCCAAATGATAAGCGCGTCGTGTTGTTCTGCCAGTTATGTGAAGCGTTCTATTGGCTGATGCCAAAGCTGGCTGACTTCAATCGTCGCTATCCTGACATTGAGATACAACTGGCGACGTCGACACGCCCGATTACCGAATTTAGTGGTAGCTTCGACATTGCGCTGCAAACCAACGGAAGGCCTAGCGGGAGCCATCGATTGGTGTTTACCGCCGAGGACGAGATATTTCCGGTCTGCAGCCCAGCGTACCTGAAAGGGGTCACTACGCCGTTGAGTCTCAACGCGTTGCTGAACCAGCGGCTACTGCACCACCATGCTGACCCGGCGGATTGGTTGGAGTGGGATGACTGGTTGCGTGCCATGGGGCACTTTGAACTCTCAGCAGCGGAGAGTGCTGTTTTCGATAGTTATCCGCTGCTACTGCAAGCGGCTGTCGCGGGGCACGGTATCGCCTTGGGATGGCAGCGCACGACGCAACGCTTAATTGAAAGTGGCGAACTGATCCGCCCGGTGGCCGAGAGCTTGCCCCAGCACGATGCCATCGCTCTATACACACGCCAAGGCGCACCTCAACGCGCAGGCAGCGAAGCGTTATTGGGTTGGCTGCGTGAGGTGTTGGGTGATGAGCAGACTGCTGAAACGGCAGGCTAGGCGCTAGATGAAGTGGCTGAACTGCGTATTGTATTGAAGGTAAGCGCTGATCCTTGCTTTCATTTCCGTATGCCCGCTTCACACATAAAACGAAAGGACAGTCCAAGTGACTGCCCTCTCCTGCTTGATGGCGCTCGAGGTGGCCATCGACCGTGGCTGTTTTTCACGGCTGGCGAGAGTTTCCCTTCTTTACTGACAGGCCTCCGCGACGGCATCGCCATCGGTAGAGACAGTAGGCCGCGTTCTCACGCCGACGAGCACCAGGGCGGCAGCGGCCAGCAACAGCGTGCCGGCGGTTGCAAACACGCCCAGCACGCCGCTGATATCGAACATCACGCCACCGATGGCGGCCCCCAGGGCGATTGCCAGTTGTATCGAAGCGACGATGAGACCACCGCCGCTTTCGGCTTCGTCCGGCACGACACGGGTGATCCAGGTCGACCAGGCGACTGGCACGGCGCCGAAGGCTAAGCCCCACAGCGCCACCATGACGATATCGGTGCCCATCGAGAAACCGCCCAGTGTGGCCAGCAACCAGCCCAGCACCCCCATGATCAGCGGCATCAGCAGCAGCGTCAGGCGCAGGCTACGCTCCAGCAGGTAACCCGCGGCCAGCGTGCCTACGAAGTTAGCGACTCCGAACGCCAGCAGGGTCGAGGAGAGCTCGTTGATACCCATCCGGGATATGCCTTCGAGAAACGGCCGTACATAGGTAAAGAAGGCGAAATGGCCGCAGAACACAAGCAGAAGGGCGACGATGCCGGCCGCCATGCCCGGCCGCTTGATGACGCTCACCAGCGTGCCGAGCGGCGTCGGGCGTCCGGGTGCCATCCGCGGCAGAGTGAAGTACTGCAGCACCAGCGTCAGCACCGAGAGTGCCGTCGTCAGCAGAAAAACATTGCGCCAGCCGATCATGTCGCCGAGATAGCTGCCCAACGCTGCGGCGCTGATGGTGGCAATGGGCACGCCAGCGAACAGCAACGACAGCGCGCGCGGCACGTCATGTTCCGACACCAGCCGCATGACTGTGGCGACAGATAGCGCCCAGAACCCGCCCAGCGCTACCCCGAGTAGTACCCGCCCGACCAGCAACCAGGCTAGATGCGGCGCGAATGCGACGATCAGGTTAGCGGCGATCATCAGCACGGAGAACGCCAGCAGCACGTGGCGACGGTCGAGTCGCTGTGTGACGGAGGTCACCAGTAAGCCGGCAAGCAGCGCCACCACCGCGGTGACCGTGACAGCCTGTCCGGCCTGCCCTGCGCTGATCATCAGCGAATCTGCCATCGGCGTCAGCAGGCTGGCCGGCAGAAATTCAGCCATCACTAGGCTGAACACGCCCATCGTCAGTGAAAACACGGCGGTCCAGCGCGATGGGGTCTGCGACTCGTGTGGCGAGTGTTGAGATTCGTATGCCGTCATTTCGATACTTCCGATTAAGACTTGGGATGACGCGTAGGTTAAAGTATTACCTCAAGACCCTCTATCACTATGAGTGCGGTATGTTTGATAAAACGTCCGAAAATTTCGCCACTGTCGGCCCTGAGAACAGCTCCAGCGAATGGATCAACGAATTGATGCTTGGCATGCGCTTGTCCGGGTTGAGCTATCGGCATGTCCAGGTAGCGCCACCTTTTGGCATTCTTTTCGATACCGACGCCAACTGTGCGCAGTTTCACTTTATTGCCCGGGGGGCCGTCATCCTGCGGCTCGGCGGTGAGGAACAGGTTCTGGAGACCGGCGATGCCATACTCCTGCCTCGCGGCGGCCAGCACTGCCTGCTTTCTTCGCCCGAGGTGATGAGTCGCGACATCGAACAGATCGACTCACTGCCGGTGTGTGATAACTTCAGTTGCGTCAACGAGTGCCCGGACACTGCTGATGTCGCTCCATCGGTGCGTCTATTCAGCGGCTGCATGCAGTTCGATCTCGGTGGTATGCAACCGCTGGTCTCGATGATGCCTGACGTCATGCATGTGGGGACGCTGCTGTCGCGCTATCCGGAGGTATTGCCGATGCTGGAAGCGATGGCGCGTGAAGCGAGTCTTAAACGGGCCGGTTCTGCTGGCATTCTCTCCCGGTTGGCAGATGTGGTAGCCGCCAGCATCGTGCGAGGCTGGGTTGAGTGTGGCTGCGGTGATATCGGTGGCTGGGTCGAGGCGCTGCGCGATCCGCGTCTGGGCAAAGTCATCGCCGCCGTCCACCGCGAGCCCGGGCGTGACTGGACCGTGGCCACCATGGCAGCAGAGGCGGGCAGCTCGCGCTCGGTGTTCGCCGAACGCTTCCGCAGCTCACTGGGTATCTCGCCGCTCGGCTATGTCACCCAACTGCGTATGCGCTTGGCCACGCGATGGATTGCCGAGCGGCAGCTATCCATTGATCAGATCGCCTGGCGCCTGGGCTACGGCTCTCAGGCCGCCTTTAGTCGCGCTTTCAAGCGGTCGACTGGGCAGACACCGGGAAGGTTGAAACACGGCCAAGCACCCGGTTCAAGCGTGGCACGCCTAGGCCAGTAGTAGTTTTGGCGGGTGATCGTGGTGTCGCTCGACGGTCCATCAGCTCAACAGTTTGGTGGAGGATAAAGAAATGTTGGCAGAAAATTTGAGAAACTGGGCTCAGCAAGAACGTCAGGAAGGCGAAAAGCTGGGTATTGAGAAAACAGCTCGTAATCTGCTCAAGCTGGGGGTGCTTAGTGACGAGCAAATTGCTGAAGTGACCGGCTTGGCGTTAGAGGATGTGGTTAAGTTGCGTATTGAAGGTAAGTGCTGATCGATTGCCTTCTGACCTAAGCGGCAGCCCTTGAACCTGCTCAATCTTGCCGATCCCGGTCATATCGCTCCATGGCAGGGAAAGGCGGCAGCCAATGTTCGCGGCGAATGTTCCAAAGCTCATACGTCGGTTTTAGTTGATTCGGAGCATCAAGAGCACCAAGGTGTATTTCGATTTCTTCCTCGCTTACCGAAAAAACCGACGAACCGCATGTCGAACAGAAGTAACGCCCCTGATAACTCTGCGGCTCACCTTCGATAATGACAGCTTGCTTGGGATAATCAGCAGCCGCATAGAAAAGCGCCCCATGATGCTTGCGACAATCCATACAGTGGCAAATACCTACCCGAAGCGGCTCGCCATTGGCCACGATTCTGATCTTACCGCAGAGACAGCCGCCTGTTAGTTGCACCATTGCCAATCTCCAGAAAATTCATACCTTCTGAATTCAAAGTAGGTGGCACTTTCGGTTTTGTCTTGCCGCCATCTCGTTGGTATTTAATGGCCGTCAATTTAATGGCCGTAAACTGACATAAATCGAGAATGACAGGCTTTAACACATAAGTTAATCAAGTGATCCTTTACAGGGTCGAGAATCTCTACTTGGATTAAGGAGGACGGCGCTTCATTTTATAAAGGCATTTTGTAAAGGCATTGTTAGTGGGTTTGCCAAGCGCTCTTGATAGCAATAAACCACGATCAACGGAGGTATCTGGTTTGGCTACCGATAACGCATCTCGAAGTGTGGGCGGTTGGTTTCTGCTCGTGTTCGCCATCATTCTGGTCATCCTCGGCCTGATTCTTGCCGCTGGCGGGATCTGGCTGGTGACGCTGGGAGGCTCTTGGTATTACCTCATTGCCGGTCTGGGGCTGATCATTTCGGGTGGCTTAATGGCCAGGGATTCGCTCACGGGAGTCTGGGTCTATTTCTTGGTGCTGTTCGGCACGCTAATTTGGGCCTTGTGGGAGGTGGGCTTTTCGCCATGGGAGCTGTTGCCCCGGGTATTCGGTTACATCGTCCTGGGTGTCATCGTCTTGGCGCTCCTGCCTACTCTCAAACGCCGCCAAGCGACTATATAAGGAGCGCTGCCATGTTCACGTCACTGCGAGTGCTGGCTTATGTCGTCAGCCTGTCACTGGCGACGCATGCCGTTGCCCAGAATGCCGAGGGTGAAACCGAAGCCCCTGAGGAGCCCACCTCAAGCGAGGCCCAGACACCGACCTTCTCGACGACGCCGCAGCCCAGCGATGACCCAGCGCCCGGCGATTGGGCCGCCTGGGGGCGAGAGAGCGGCGCCTCACGTCATTCGCCGCTGGATGAAATCACGCCCGACAATGTCAGCCAGTTGGAGGTTGCCTGGACCTATCGCACTGGCGATATGCCGGAAGAAGGGGAGGGCAAATACGCGCCCGAAACTACACCGCTCAAGGTTGGCGACAATCTGTATCTCTGCTCGGCCATGAACGTCATGGTCTCCCTTGATGCACGGACCGGCGAGGAGCAGTGGCGCCATGATCCCCAGGTCGATCCAGGTGCCATTCCCTATAGCGCCAGCTGCCGCGGCGTGACCTATTACGAAGTTCCTGATGCCGCCGATGACCAGCTCTGCGCAACCCGCATTATTGAGGGGACGTTGGACGCCCGATTGATTGCCGTCGATGCGCAAACGGGCGAGCTGTGCCAGGAGTTTGGTGACGGCGGTACGGTAGATCTATGGGCAGGCATCGGCGAGAAGGTGCCCGGTTGGTACTCCGTCACCGCGCCACCGGTCGTCGTCCAGGGCGTCCTGGTGACCGGTGCCCAGGTCAAGGACGGACAAGCGGAGGATGCGCCATCTGGCGTGATTCGCGGCTACGATGCCGTTACCGGTGAACTGGAGTGGGCCTGGGACATGGGCAAGCCCAATCTGGACGGGCTGCCACCCGAGGGCGAGACCTATACCCGAGGCACTCCCAACATGTGGACCACTGCTTCCTCCGATGAGGAGTTGGGTTACGTCTACCTGCCGATGGGCAACTCCTCGGTCGATTACTGGGGCGGGAACCGCAGCGAGGAGGAAAATGAATTCTCGACCTCGCTCGTCGCCATCGACGTCAACACCGGCGAACCGGTCTGGCACTTCCAGACCGTCCATTACGATGTCTGGGATTATGATCTTGGTTCGCAACCGACCCTGGTCGATTTCCCACGAGATGACGGCAGCACGGTGCCGGCGATCATTCTGCCCTCCAAACAGGGCGATATTTACGTTCTCAACCGTGAAACCGGCGAATCGCTATTTCCCGTGGAAGAGGTCGAGACGCCCACTGGCGGTGTTGAGCCAGATAACCTCTCGCCCACACAACCTAGTTCAGGTTATCACTCCCTCGCTTTCCCGAACCTAGAAGAGAAGGATATGTGGGGGATGACGCCCATTGACCAGTTGTGGTGTCGTATTCAATTCCGCCGAGCCTCCTATAAAGGCATGTACACGCCGCCGACCGTGGGTCAGCGCTTCATTCAGTACCCCGGATACAATGGCGGCAACGACTGGGGCAGTACAGCGGTGGACGCCGAGCGTGGCATCATCATTGCCAATTACAATGACATTCCCAACTTCAACCGTCTCATCCCCCGTGAAGAAGCCGAGGAACGTAATCTTCGACCCATCTATGCAGGAGGTGACAACACCGATAGCGAGTCGGATGGGCCCGCCGAAGGGGCCGGCGATCCACAAGTAGGTGCGCCTTATGCGATCGACGTCAATGCCGGCTGGCGAGCGCCGGTTACCGGCATGCCCTGTACCGCGCCTCCTTATGGCGGCATTCGCGCCATCGATCTCGCGAGCGGTGAAACGCTCTGGGATGAGCCATTGGGCACGGCACGCAAGAATGGCCCCTTCGGGATACCTTCATATATGCCTTTCAAGATCGGCACACCCAACAACGGTGGCCCTCTGCTGACAGCCAGCGGTCTGATATTCATCGCTGCCGCCACCGATGATCTGATTCGCGCCATCGACACGGAAACCGGTGAGGTGCTTTGGAACGATGTACTGCCGGCCGGTGGGCAGGCCAACCCCATAACCTATGAGGCGAATGGTCGCCAATATGTAGTCATCGGGGCCGGCGGGCATCACTTCATGGAAACACCGATAGGCGATTATGTAATCGCCTATGCGCTACCGGAAAACGGGAACTAAGATCGCTGTCTTGGCTGAGCCAGTATTCGACTGGCTCAGCTACCAGCCTGTGAGGATGAATATGGGAAGGGCTGACAAGAAATACAAGCGTCCTAACAAGCCCTCTGAATGCCCATGAGCCGAATATAAACCTTAATCGGCTCATAAAATGATCCGAATAGATGGTGCAATCAGCTCATTTATATTTGGGAACAGCGCAACTGGCCGTCTTTTTAGCCGAGCAACTGTGCACCTGCTTCATCGCCGTCCCGTTCATTTGAGTAATTTAAGGCCCATGAGAGCTAATATGGGCCTTTAAATGCTCATTCATGAGAATTGACTAAGAGAACGATGACTTCAAAGCGATTCAGGCTAGGCGCTCACAACGGTGTCTTTGCCATGCCAACACCGTGCTGAACGAACGGTACATCATAGTCGCTTAGGTGCTCGACGCTGGTTTGATGGGTGGCATCAGGCCCTGAATAAATTCGCACCATATTGATTCCTTCAGCACAAAGTTGGTGCGAATTTATGCATCGGTATGTTCGACAACCCGCAGAATCTCTCATTTTCTGAAGTGGCACGATAATTGCTTTTCCATTAAGTAAGTAAATAGTTACTTAACTCGCTCCATGAAGAGTGTTGCCTGAATGGGCGCAATGGCAAGGATCTCACTATGAAAAAGCAATTTAAGAACATGAAGCTGAAGGCTCTCGCTTGTAGTTTCGCGTTGGGCACCTTGGTACACACCGGCATGGCAAGTGCCGATATCAATATCAAATTCCACCATGATTTGCCTGAAGACAGCGCACAGCACCTAGCCGCTGAGCGTTTCAGGGACATGGTGGCTGAGCGTAGTGGCGGTGAGATTTCAGTAGAAATTTTCCCCAACAACACCCTTGGTGATGATGTCGAAGTCACCCAGCAGTTGCAGATGGGGGCTGTGGAAGCAGCGATTATTCCGACCGCCAAGCTATCGGGCTTCGTTCCTGCCATGCAGATCGTCGATCTGCCTTTCTTGTTCCCTTCTCCCGATATCGCCCACACCGTTCTTGATGGGCAGGCCGGTGATGATCTATTGGCGACTGTGGAACAGGTGGGTCTGAAGGGGGTTACTTTTTGGGAAAGTGGTTTCAAGCAATTTACCTGTGACCAACCCGTTAATGGCCCGGAAGACTTCGCAGGCCAAAAGGTACGCGTGATGCAAAGCCCTATCATCATGGAACAGTTTAAAGCGATGGGCGCTAATCCGGTACCGATTGCCTTCGGCGAAACTTACAATGCGTTGCAACAACGCATTGTCGACTGCCAGGAAAATCCGCTGGTATCAATTACACAAATGAAATTTTATGAAGTGCAGTCGGATGTGGTTATCAGCAACCACGCTTATCTAGCCTATGCATTTCTGTTTAGCCAGAGTTGGTTCGATAGCTTAAGCCCTGAAAACCAGGCGCTATTGACGGACGCTGCACGTGAAACCACCGCATTCCAGCGTGAAGAAACCGCCCGCCGTGAAGAAGGTTACATTGCCACTATCGAAGCCAGTGGCACTAACGTTAGCACTCTGGATGATGCCCAGCTGACGGCTTTCAGAGAGTCGACCGCATCGGTGCACGATGCATTTGCCAATGAAATTGGCGCAGATCTCATGGCGGAATTCCAGCAAGCGATTGCCGATACCGAATAGTCGCGCTTCACCCATTAAAGGGCTGATCGGTTATCCCGATAGCCCTTTCCTTCCCCATTGTTTTCATCGCTGGTGGAGTTCGCTATGCGCAAACTTGATCGCCTAATATCGCGTGCCGAGGAGGTTTTGATTGGCCTGCTGATTTTGTCTGCTTCGTTCATTCTTTTCGCCAACGTCATTGCACGCTATGTGTTCAACGATGGTTTTTCATGGGCCGAGGAGTTGGTGCGTTACCAAATTGTATGGATGGTGCTGCTTGGAGCAAGCGTTGCTGCGAGACAAGGGATTCATATTGGGATCGATATTTTACTCAGGTTTAGTCCTCCCCTTATGGCGAAATGGATAGAGTTGCTAGTTCATGCGATTTCTATCGCTTTCTGCCTCTTCCTGGTGTTTTACGGTATCCAGTTAACTGAGCAAACCCATCGGTTCGGCCAAGTGAGCTCTGCTCTTCAAGCGCCTATGTGGATCGTTCAGTTGGCCATTCCTGTGGGCGCTCTCTTGATGGGCATTCGCTTTACCCAGCATTTCTTCCGGATATTGCTTGGTCGAGAGCAAGCCTCTGCCCACCTTGATCAAATTGGATAAGAACATGGTCATCACATTCCTGGTGCTATTAGCTGTTTTGATGTTAGTGGGAACGCCCATCTTTATTGCGTTGGCGGGTTCTGTGGCGGTGGCAATGGGTAGTTTTAGCTATATTCCGTTGACCATTGTTGCCGAGCGCTTGTTTGCTGGATTGGATAAGTTTCCATTGATGGCGATTCCCTTTTTTATTCTCACCGGTAGTTTGATGAGTGCGGGTGGGTTATCGCAGCGTATCATCCGCTTGGCCAACTTGTTGGTGGGGCGTTTTACCGGTGGCATGGGTATGACGGCGGTATCAGCGAGTATGTTTTTTGGTGCTATTTCTGGATCGAGCCCGGCCACCGTTGTGTCTGTGGGCTCATTGCTCTATCCGGCCATGCGCAAGGAGGGATATTCCGGTCAATTTTCGATTGGCGTGCTGGTGTCTGCCGGTTCGTTGGGCATCATCATTCCCCCTTCGGTTGTGATGATCGTCTACGCAGCTGTCACTGGAGTGTCAGTGGGTGCGCTGTTCATGGCGGGGGTGGGAGCTGGTTTATTATACGCCGCTTGTTTGCTGCCTTACTGTTGGTACCGCGCCAAAAAGGACGGTGTTACTCCCTCGAAGCCGCCTAGTTGGGGCGAAGTGCTGCAGGGACTCAAAGATGCTTCGTGGGGATTAGGGGTACCTCTCGTCGTTTTGGGTGGTATTTATCTGGGTGTCTTTACCCCCACTGAGGCCGCCGCTGTATCCGTAGTATATGCACTGTTGGTTTCAGCCCTGATTTATCGTGAGAAGAGCTTTGCAGAGTTATTTCAAAGCATGATTGAAGCGGCAACCACAACGGCTCAGGTAATGATTATTCTTGCTGCTGCCTCGGTGCTGGCGTGGTTTCTTTCCAGTAATGGGTTAGCCGCGATGTTGGCTAACGCGATCCTGTCGTTATCAGAAAATCCGTATCATATCTTCCTGCTGATCAATGTGACGGTACTGATTGCCGGCATGTTCCTCGATGCTTCCTCCATCATGGTGATTCTTGCACCCCTGTTTTACACCGTGGGCATACGCGTTGGTATTGACCCTGTCCACCTGGGGGCAGTGCTGACCGTAAACGGGGCGATTGGCATGTTCACGCCGCCGTTTGGCCTCAACCTGTTTGTGGCAGGCACTATTAACGGTGTCGATTACGTCCAGGCGGTACGTGGTGCATTGCCCTTTATTGGCATTGCTCTGTTTGCCTTGATACTGCTGACCTATATTCCTGCGATCAGTATGTGGCTACCCAATATGGTGTATGGCGGCTAAACAGCCAAAATAAGGATGGTAGCAATGTCTACTAGTATAACTGCATCAGCATTGGCGCATTCCCATGAGGGGGTGGTGACCAGTCCACATACGTTGGCAACAGAGGCGGGTCTTAAGGTACTTCGTCAAGGGGGCAATGCGGTTGAAGCTGCCATCACCATGGGTGCCTGCCTAGCAGTGACGTATCCGCATTTTACCGGGCTTGGCGGCGATGCCTTCATGATCATTGCGGATGCAAACGGTGGTGTGCAATCCCTGTCAGGCATTGGCCAGGCGCCACAGGCTAAGTTGGAACTGTCTGGCCAATTGCCTGCGAGAGGGCCAGGTTCTATGTTAACGACGGCTGCCACGGTCGATACCTGGGGGCAGGCGCATGAGATTTCTCGTCAGAGCTGTGGTGGCCAAATGGGCTGGGCAGCGCTGTTAGAGCCAGCGATACAGCTAGCGAAAGAGGGCTTCCCCGTGACGCCATCGCAGCGCTTTTGGCTTGATTATCGTAGCGATGACCTGTGGATGATGCCTGGCGTACGAGAGCTCTTTATGTCAGGCGGGAAGATTCCCCGTGACGGTGAACAGCTGTGCCAGCCACAGCTGGCCGCCTCGCTGCAGTCCATTGCAACCCACGGCTACCGGGACTTCTATGAAGGGCAGTTGGGGGCGAAAATTGCCGCGGGACTGGCTGCGGCAGGGTCTCCACTCACTGGCGCTGATCTGGCGGCTACCCGAGCACGAATCGAAAAGCCGTTGTCTGTTCCCTACCGGGGTGGGGAGCTGTTGGCCCATCGTCCCCCAACCCAGGGTATGACGACTCTAGAGATAATGGGTATCCTGGCGCGTTTTGATCTCTCCAGGATCGAAGAGGGCAGCGCCGATTATTACCATCTGCTGGTGGAAGCGGTAAAGCGCGCTTTCCTGGATCGTAATAGCTACTTGGCTGATCCCGACTTCGCGTCGGTGCCTTGTGAAAGGTTGCTATCGCCTGCCCATCTTGATGCTGAAGCGGCAAAAGTGGAGGCGGGAAAAGCATTGGATTGGCCCTTCGCTTACCAGCATGGCGATACGGTTTATCTGGCAGCAGCTGATCGTTTCGGGAATGCCGTCTCCATGCTGCAGACGATTTATTACGATTGGGGCAGTGGTGTCAGTGTCGGTGATACGGGGATTTTATGGCATAACCGTGGTGCCGCGTTCAGTCTTGATCCTGCTCATCCAAATGCGCTTGCCCCCGGAAAGCGTCCTTTCCATACCCTTAATCCGGGTATGTATCGTGTCGATGGAAAGCCTCGTTTACTTTACGGTACTCAAGGCGCTGATGGACAGCCGCAAACCCTCGCTGCCGTGCTGACGCGCTTGATAGACTATGGCATGGATCCGCTCAGTGCGCTTAAAGCGCCGCGTTTTCTACTGGGACGAACCTTTTCCGATGGCAGTGACACCTTAAAACTGGAGCAGGATGCGGGAGATGCTGTCTTCGCTGAATTGAGTCAGCGTGGTCATCAGATGAGTCCGCTACCCGCACAAAGTGCCCTGGCTGGCCACCCTGGCGCCGTCGTTATCGACCCGACGAAAGGCTTTTACGCGGCTCATGATCCTCGCAGCGATGGCATCGCGTTAGGGCTCTAGCACCTATAGAAACAAGGATGTGTACATGACAAAAAGCGATACGCTCGATGTGAAACAGAGTGCCCGTACCCGGGGTAAAATCCGCCGCAATGCTCATGAAACGCGCGAGCGCCTGCTTCAAGCGGCGACTCAAGAGTTTTCCGAGCGCGGCTACGATGGCGCTCGCATGGAGCGCATCGTGCGTGCCGCCGATTGTAATGTGCGTATGGTGTATCACTACTTCGATGATAAGGAAGGTCTTTATCTGGCTGTTCTCGAGCGTGTTTATGAGGAGTTGCGCGCCAAGGAGCAGGCACTCAATCTAAGCTATCTTGAACCAGTTGCAGGTATGCGCGCGTTGGTTGAATTCACCTTCGATCATATGGCCGAGCATCCCGAGTTCACCAGTTTGGTACGCAATGAGAATCTGTTGGGTGGGCGCATGCTGCGCAAATCGAGTAAAGTCGTCCAGCAAACGACGCCGCTCGTAGGCATGATCCGGGATACCCTAAAGCGAGGGGAAGCAGCAAGGTTATTTCGCTCGGCTGTAGACCCTACCCAGCTCTACATTTCGATTCTTTCGCTATCAATCATTCATATTAATCAACGCGACACGCTATCCATCATCTTCGAGCAGGATCTGGCTGCCCCAGATTGGTTGAGTGAGCGGCGTGCCCATGCGGTCGAAGTAATACTTTCCTATCTATGTGTTGAGTCCCGGGCGATCAAATAAGCGATAGGGGCTATCTGTTTAGCTACTTGCCCATCTGTATAAGCTCACGCCAGCAAACTAAGCCAGCGCCGCCGCTTTTTTCCTACTAACGATTAGCCGCCCGAACAAAAGCGCTGGGGGATTGGCCGAGCACCTTGCGAAACATGCTGGAGAAAGCGGCAGGGCTGTCGTAGCCGAGTTCCAACGCGGTTCGGGTAACGGAATTGCCGGAGAGCAGCCTGGGAATCGCCGCCATTAGGCAGGCCTGCTGGCGCCATACGCCAAAGGAGAGTCCGGTCTGCTGACGGAATAGACGATTGAAGGTGCGTTGACTGCAATGCAACTGCCGCGCCCACTCTTCGGGAAGGGTATGAATGCTCGGTTGGCCGAGAAACGCTCTGCACAGGCTAGCGAGTGGAAGGTCATGGGGCAGGGGCGCAAACAGTGGCAGGGCCTGAGCCTGTTCCAGTTCGCATAGGAGTAGTTGAGCCAGGGCACCGTCGCGGCCATTTTCATCATAGAGTGCGGGGATGTGGGCGGAAGCCAGCAGCAGGTGATGCAGGAGAGGCGTCACGACCAGCACCTCGCAGTTGTGCGATGTGCGTGGCGCAATGTGGGGCTCGATATACAGGCTTCGGGTGCTCACCCCGTTCATACGCACTTGGTGCCGCTTGTCCGCAGGTAGCCAGACGCCGCTATAGGGCGGCACCATCCAGGTGCCGTCATCCGTGTTCACCTCCATCACGCCGGTCATGCCATAGAGAAACTGGGCACGGCGATGGGTATGAAAGTCGAGGAGGGTGCCGGGGCGGTAATCAGTGCCGATGGCCACCATGGGCCGTGCTACATGATCCACATCTGACAGGGGCGTATTGAGCATTAGCGTTAACCTGGCTGAAACGCGTTGATGGTCTGTGCTGCTTTCCTGTCCACATGGCGCCACCACCAACGGCAGACCGTGCAATGGCACGGTGGGCTCATGGCTCGGGATCCGCTTGGCGTCGTGATGGATCTGGCGCATTCTTGATCGCATTCATACTAGGGCGTCCTGTTACTGCTGACGGTAGTGCTGGTGGTGATAGTCGTCATGCGTGATTCCAAGTAATCTCAGCTCACATGTGTACAAGAACCTTGCCTATAACGCTGGACGATTCCAATGCCTCGTGAGCATCCGCTACGTTCCGCAAAGGCATGTTTAAACCAATTTTTGGCGAGTAGTATCCGGCCTCAAGGCACGAGTTGATATCCGCTATAGCAGCTTGTTTCAACTCATCGGGTACATTGTAGATATACACGAAACGGAAGACACAGCCATGCATCATGGCCTTCAATAATGGAATGGAAAGCTCATCCATCGCATTGGCGGTTGCATAGGCGCTTATAACCCCTCCTTGGGACAAACAGGCCAAGTTAATGTCAAGATTGGGCTTCAAAGCGACATCGACAATATGGTCAACGCCGAGTCCTTCTGTGGCTTCTAAAACAATACTCGCAACATCTGCCGACTTTCGGTCGATCACTAGATCTGCGCCATTTTCTTCGGCTACGGTGGCTTGTTCAGTGCTCATCACCGTTGTTGAAACCCATGCGCCGGCCCACTTTGCCAATAGAATTGCTGCTGTTCCGACCACTCCGGCTCCGCCATGAATCAGCACTCGTCGGCCTTTAAGACTGCCATCAGAAAACAGGCAGCGGTGAGCTGTTAGCGCCGGAATCCCAAGCGAAGCACCTACTTCAAATGAGGTCGTATCCGGCAAGTGAACCGCCTGACGCGCAGGAACCACAACGAACTCTGCTGCCGTGCCTGTCGCTCGACCGTATTGTGCTTCGTATACCCAAACCCGCTCGCCGAGCCTATCCGGTGGCACGTTCGCGCCAACGGCATCAATAACCCCTGCGCCATCTTGATGGGGAATGATGCGCGGATAAGGCATTTCTGCGGAGAAACCAGTTCGCGCCTTGACATCGGTTGGGTTGAGTCCGGAAACATGAATGCGGACGCGCACCTCGTCTGACCCTGGTTCTGGTGTCGGCAATTCACCGACTTTCAGCACATCACGAGCGCTGCCTTGGGCTTCATAGTAAGCTGCTTTCATCAGGGTGCTCCATCAAGCTTTTCAGGTAAAAGGGTGCAGCACAGCACTAGCCGCTGCGGAAGAGATATTCTAGATACTAGGGGTGAAATTGAAAAGTAGGCACTGATTTGATATATAGGGATATATTTTATACTAATGGCGGGTGTATAACGGATGAAGAAGCAAGAAGCTCGTGAGTATCGGTGCACTGTTGAAGCGACCGTTGCTGTTGCTGGCGGCAAATGGAAACCGCTGATCATTTACTATCTACTCAGCGGAACCAAACGATTTGGAGAGCTTCGCAAGCTTATCGGTGGCGTTACGCAACGGTCGTTGACATTGCAACTTCGAGAGCTTGAATCGCACGGTATTATCTCTCGAGAAGTGTTTGCCGAAGTTCCCCCACGTGTCGAATATTCGCTTACCGAGCTTGGGCTGACTCTGGCCCCTGTGCTCAACGCCATGAAAGAGTGGGGAGATAGCTATCTCTCTTGGCAAGACACCAACAGCAATAATACTCATATTAACTAACAGCCTCTTTTAAGCTTGGTAATTGATATGGTCAATCTGTGCTCCTTAATCAGTGCCGATGGCCACCACGGGCCGTGCGACATGATCCACATCTGAAAGCGGCGTATTAAGCATTAGCGTTAACCTGGCTGAAACGCGGTGATGGTTGTCCGAATGACGAATGTCGGCCAAGCCTCGCCAGCATATAGTGCCTGCTGTTTCGTTTCATCAGGAGAGTGCCGGTGTATAGCGTATTGCTTCTTTGTGGCGGGGTGGCGGGAGTGACCACCGTATTGTTCGGTTTCGGTGGCGGGTTCGTGGTGGTTCCCTTGCTGTATACCCTGCTGATTGCCGTCCATGGGTCGGATAGTGGTATCGGCCAAGCGGCCATGCATATCGCGGTGGCTACCTCGACGGCATTGATGGTATTTGCGGCTTCCCTGTCCACGTGGCGCCACCACCAACGGCAGACTGTGCAATGGCACTTGGTGCGTCCGCTGGTGGGCTATATCGCCGTGGGCGCTGTGCTAGGCGCAGCGGCGGCCGTGTCGTTAAGTGGCGATTGGGTGCGCTGGGCGTTCATTGGTTATTTAGTCCTCACGATTGCGGATGCCATTTTGCGGCCCGGTTTTCTGCATCAGTCAGGGAGTGATGTGCGTCCTATGGGGCGTGGAGTAACGGCGATGACGGGGACATTGATTGGTGCGGTGGCCGCCCTGCTGGGCGTTGGCGGCAGCGTGATGACCGTACCGCTCATGCGTCGGAGAGGCGCGAGCATGACGGCAGCCACTGCTATGGCCAATCCGTTGTCGTTGCCCATGGCGGTGAGTGGCACCGCGACGTATGTGTTGCTGTCGGCAAATCACCCGGCGTTGGGGGACTGGTATGCCGGTTATGTGGATCTGCGCGCCTTGCTGGTACTCGCAGTGGGCTCATGGCTCGGTATTCGCCTGGCGTCGACCTGGATCGGGCGCATCCCTGACCGTATTCATGCCAGGGTGTACTTGCTATTGCTGACCATGGTGCTGGTGGTGATGGTTGTCATGCATTAACACAGGCCATAGTCCAGAGATGAGTGAAGGTGGGGCGCTGCATCACGTGCGCTTCGAAGTAAATGTAGGTATTTCCTCACAGGTATTTCCACCATGACGCATGCTTGCGCCTCCGTTATAGAGGTTGTGAGTGTGGTGGCTGGCTCATGGGCCCCGTCATGAAGTCGACGAAGGCTCTCAACGCGCTGGGCATGTGCTCGCGATGAGGATAGTAGAGATAGAACCCTGGGATCGATGGCATCCATGAGGACAGGACTCGCACCAACTCACCGCTGTCAAAATGGGCTTGCAGGTGATTCTCGGGCAAATAGGCGAGTCCGGTGCCTTCCAGAGCCGCCGTGGCAATCAGGCTGGTGTCATTGATGGTCAATACGTGGCGCACCTGTAGATCGAAACATCTATCGTCCTCCTGAAAAGTCCAAGCGTACAAGGCATTCGAGGCGCTCCAGCGGTAGTTGATGCAGACGTGGTCGTGAAGATCGGCCGGCACTTCCGGTGGCGGGCGCCGAGCAAAGTAGCTTGGTGAACCCACTACGGCCATATCAAGGGCCGGCGTCAGTTGTCTGGCGACCATATCCTGTTGCAAGCGCTCGCCCGAGCGAATACCCGCGTCGAAGCCTTGCGAGACGATATCGGTCAGTGTGTCATCGATGACGAGATCTACATTGATATCAGGATAGTGCTCCAGGAAGGCATGAAGTTGTGGCATTAGCACCAGCTGTGCTGCGATGCGGGGCAAATTGATCCTGATCGTGCCTTGCGGTGAGGCCTGAAACGCTGCCGACTCATGAACGGCCTGCCGGATGTCCATGATGGCTGGCTCCACACGCTGTAGTAGACGTTCACCCGCCTGAGTGAGCGATACGCTACGGGTGGTTCGACTCAAGACTCGTACGCCCAGACGCGTCTCCAGCGAGCGGATGGTGTGACTCACTGCCGATGGCGACATTCCCAGGCGTAACGCAGCACGACGGAAACTCTGCGATCTGGCCACCTCCATGAACGCGATGAGCTCGGCAATCTCCTTTCCATTCATATTGATGTCTCTCATTCATCACTACGTGTTGATTGGTGCGTATTATAGTACACGCGCCGTCGTGGGATAGTTCCGACACGCTGTCGACATCCGTCGGCACGACTCGATGGAGCTAACATGATGAAAGAGATAAGGCGTTGGGAGATGGACGCGATCGGTCGTGGAAGACTGAAAATGGCCACCCGCGAGAAGCCGCGTCCCGCGGCGGGGGAGGTGCTGGTCAGGGTGGCAGCCGTCTCGCTCAACTACCGCGACAAGATGGTAATCGAAAGCGGCAGAGGACTGTCGTTGACTTACCCCTTCACTCCCGGTTCCGACATGGCTGGCACCATCGTCGAACTGGGGGAGCAAGTGGATGGGTTTGACGAAGGAGATCGTGTCATCTCCGTGTTCACGCCTGACTGGATCGATGGACGTCGACCTGGTAACGCGCGAACACCGGCTTACCGCACCTTGGGAGGTTTCTATCCCGGTGTGCTGAGCGAATACGTTGCCATTCCTGCCGCATGGGTGGTTCATGCGCCGCGCTCTCTGAATGATCTCCAGGCAAGTACATTGCCCTGCGCTGGACTCACCGCCTGGTTCGCGCTCGTCGAGAGATCCGGTGTCAAAGCTGGCGATCGGGTGCTGATTCCGGGGACAGGCGGGGTGGCGCTATTCGGTTTGCTCATTGCGAAGATGAGCGGGGCAGAGGTGATCGTTGCCACCCAACCGTCTAAAGGCGAGCGAGTGCTGGCGCTGGGTGCTGATCACTGGGTGGATCGTTCCCGCGACGACTGGATGGAAGCCGTGTACGCGCTGACTGACGATGAGGGCGTGGATCACGTGCTCGACGTGGTCGGTGGCGATAATCTCGGCGTTTCAGTCCAACTGGCCGCCGTCGGTGGGCACGTATGCCAGATCGGGGCGTTGGCAGGATTCGATATCGCATCCCCGGCCATGCCTTTGATGCTAAAGGACGTCACGATTCACGGTATTGGCACAGGCAGTCGACGAGCGCTGGAACGCTTCGTGCGGGCGGTAGATCAAGCTCGGCTTGAGCCGGTCATTGATGCACGTTATTCCCTCGCCGAGCTGCCTCAGGCACTGGATCATCTGGATCAAAGGCCATTTGGCAAGATCGTGATCGACGTGCATGACGATTGAGATCAGTGCGGTGGAGCGCTGGTCTATGAAGCCGATGCGATCATGTGGTTCGAATGACGAATGTCGGCCAAACCTCGCCAAGATATAGTGCCTTCTGTTTCGCTTCATCAGGATTGTGTCGGTGTATAGCCTATTGCTTCTTTGTGGAGGAGTGGCAGAAGTAACCACCGCGTTGTTCGGTTTCGGTTGTGGGTTTGTAGAAGTTGCTTTACTGCTTCCCTGTCGGCATGGAGCATCACTAACGACAGATCGTGCAATGGTACCTAGTGCGTCCGCTGGGCGTTGTCGGCAGCGTGATGACTACACAGCTTATGCAACGTATGTGTGACTAACGGAAAATCACCCATGGAGACTGGTATGCCGGTTATGTGGATCTGCGCGCCTTGCTGTTACTCGCAGTGGGCTCATGGCTCGGTATTCGCCTGGCGTCGACCTGGATTGGGCGCATTCCTGACCGTATTCATGCCAGGGTGTACCTGCTATTGCTGACCATGGTGCTGGTGGTGATGGCTTTTGTAGGTTGAAGCGCCCACTTTTGCTAGGCAGATTTATTTGGCAGAACCAGGGTAATATTTAGCTGTATAAATAAGCAGCTTTTATGCTAAGGTTTACTTAATCTCTAATGGCGGGCGCGCTGGAGTCTCTCTTTTAGTATGGAAAGATGAGTACTGCTGGATTGACCACTGCTGGATTGAGTGCTGCTTGCTTGGGAGGTGCTTGTTTTGAAGATGCTTGTTTTGGAGATGCAAGGCGCTTTATGTAAACCTGGGAGGCAACACTCATGAATGATCAGCAAATACAGATATTCACCAGCGAAGATGGCCAAGCCCACCTTGAGGTGACGCTGGAGCAAGAGACCGTTTGGCTGAGTTTAGATCAGGTGACTAATCTATAAGGTCGGGATAAGTCTTTGATATATCGCCATATTCGCAACATTTTTCTTGAAGGTGAGCTTGAAAGGGAGCCAGTTGTTGCAAAAAATGCAACAACTGCCGCTGACGGTAAGATCTATCAGGTTGAGTACTACAACTTAGATGTGATTATTTCAGTTGGCTACCGCGTGAAATCTCAGCGTGGTGTGCAATTTCGTAAGTGGGCAACTCAAGTATTAAAAGACTACTTGGTGCAAGGCTATACCCTCAACCAACGCCGTCTAACCGAGCGTGGCATAGAGTTTGAGCAGGCGGTGAATTTGCTCAGCCGAACCCTGACCAATCAAGGCTTGGTTTCAACAGAAGGCGAAGCGGTTGCTCGTGTGATTAGCGCTGTTAGTGGCTGAAAGCCTACCTGATCAGAAAACGTTGATGATTCGGCTGATCGAGCATTTCATACTGCTGAAAGATGAATAAAGCTATCAATCAGGCAGCGCTGAGATCTAATGCCATGGCACCGACCGCCGATTATTCAAGCAATCACGTGCTATGTGATGGAGTAGGCCAGCGCAACTCAAAACAAGAGCCACCCTCATCAGAGGGGTAGCATTTAGCCTCGCCACCATGGGCCCTTGCAATAGCCGCGACTACCGCCAATCCTAGCCCGCTTCCTTGTTTGTCTCCTGGCATACCACTGTCAGCGTCCCGCGCATGGCGGAATGCCGTGAAAATATGAGCGGCATCTTCCTGCGGTATGCCTGGGCCAGCATCGCTAACACGCAAAACACACCACCCGTCGTTCTGGCGCGTTTGGATGATGAGTGTCCCTGGGGATGCATGCTGGCGAGCGTTTTCCAGCAACGCAAGCAATGCCTGACGTATACGGAAGGGGTCGCAATACGCAGTGCCAGACTGCAGATCAAGGGTTGGATAATGCTGTGAGGCATTCAGAGCATGTCGACAAAACTCAACGACAGATTCAATTTCAGCAGAAAGATCACATTCCTTGTTCTCAATATTCAGATGACCGCTTTCGGCCAAGCTCACGGCGCGAAGGTCTTCAATCAGTTGTGCCATGCCGTCGATTTGGGTAAGGAGACTTTGAAACTGGGGTTGTTCAGGAGGGAAGACGCCTTCTGCCAAGCCTTGCAGACGTCCGCGTAAAATAGTGACCGGCGTACGCAGCTCATGGGCAATAGCGGCATTCCAGAACGTCATTTCCTTGGACATACGCTGTAATTGGTCTGCTAGCGCATTGAAGTCGTTGGCTAACACGGCGGCCTCGCCTAAAGAGCGATCACCCGTTGTGGCGCGTGCGTCCAGGTCGCCTTGCGCGACGCGACGCATGCTTTCTGTGACGGAGTTTAGGGGTACCAGAATGCGACGTGCCAAGTGAACGCCCACTATCACGGCGAACGCCAGCCCAACCAACGTTGTGCTAACGAGCCAAGCCCACTCTAGCCCCGACGGGAACATGTTGGGTTCGTTAATCGACCCCTGCCAAAAATGGAAGGTAATGAAATAGAACACATAAGAGGTCACCACGACTAACAGTGTGATGCCAAACGCCATCGCTGCCATTGTTAACGCGATGGTGCGGCTTAGCCCAACGAGCTTCATTCTGTTCCCCATAGCCGGTACCCAACGCCGCGTATGCCAACGGGTATGCCTCTCACATCGACATCTTCCAGTTTTTTACGCAGCTTGCTGATATGGCTGTCGACAGTGCGCTCGAGCGCCTCGCCCTCGGGCAGGCAGGCGGCCAACAGCTCTGCGCGGGTGCAAACTTTTTTGGGCGCGCGGGCAAGGTGCGTCAACAATCTGAATTCGGTGAGCGTTAACGCAAGGCTGTGCGAGTCTCCACCCACCTGAACAAAGGCTTCGTGTTGTTCAAGGTCGATCTCAAAGGGCGGCACCCGGAGGACACGGGGTTGGTGGCTTGCATCAGCCATGGTGCGTCTTAACACTGCCTGAATGCGTGCGACGACCTCGGCAGGGTTAAACGGCTTGACGACGTAGTCGTCGGCACCAAAACGTAAACCCATGAGTTTATCGATATCCTGATCCATCGCGGTCAACATGATGACGGGTGTCTTACCACGGTGGCGAACCTCTGACAGCACCTGCCAGCCATCCATTTTAGGCATCTTTACATCAAGTAAGACGAGATCGGGTTTCATCGACATATGCATGTCCAATGCTTTGCGTCCATCTTCTGCGTAGATGGTTCGGAGCCCCGCCCGTTTCAGATAAGCCTGCAGAATATCAGCGATCTCAGGCTCGTCTTCGGCGATGAGAACCAGTGCTTGCTGGCCAGAATAAGAACTTGGCGACTGATGAGTCGTGGACATGAAAGCGCCTAATGAAACATTAATTGTGTTCTCCATCATATCTACACATACCGTCGACGTTAATACCACGCTACAGCGATATAGTCCCCTTCAATTTTATGGCTAGGCAAATGTTTGCCTATGTCTGAAGGGACGATACATGACGATCCGACATATCTATCGAAATGGTGGCTTCTGTGCCTTGCTGCTGATCGTGCTAACTGCTTGCGGTTCAGTTGAGCAAGAAGTAGCGCCGCCTCCTGCTCGAGTGACGGTTGTTACCTTGGAACCCGTTAAATTGGAGCTGACTGAAGATTTGTCGGCCCGGGTCGTTCCTTTTCAAATGGCGGAAATTCATCCGCAGGTCAGCGGGATTGTTCAACGTCGCCTGTTCGAACAGGGAACCGACGTGAGTGCGGGGCAGCCATTATTCGAAATCAACCCAGCGCCGTTTCGAGCGGAAGTGGAAACAGCAGAAGCCGCTTTGCAGAAAGCCGAATCCGAACTTGCTCATGCCCGTGCGCAGTCAGCCCGGTTGGAGCCGCTTGTCCGGGCACAGTCGGTGAGCCGTCAGGCCTACGATGACACCGTCTCCAAAAGTCAGCAGGCCGCTGCTGATGTGGCCCAAGCGCGTGGCACGCTGTCGCGCCGCCGCCTTGACCTGGAGTTCTCCACGGTGGTGTCCCCCATTGCAGGCCGAATTGATCAGGCGTTGGTAACGGAGGGAGCGCTGGTGGCCAGCAGCGATAGCACGCCCATGGCCCGTGTTCAGCAGATCGATAAGGTCTATGTCGACGTTCGGCGCTCGGCTTCCGCGCTCGAATCGCTTCAAGATGCGATGGCGGCGCAACCCTCCCTCGACAATGGCTTACCGGTCACCATCCTGGGCAGCAACGGTACACCCTACGATGTCACCGGACGCATTCTTTTTTCCGGAGTCAATGTGGACACCAGCACGGGTGACCTTTTGCTGCGAGTACTTGTAGACAATCCCAATCGGCGCTTGCTGCCCGGCATGTTTGTGCGTGCCCGCGTGCCGTATGCACGCTATGACGATGCGTTGACGGTACCGCAACAGTCTGTGGTGCGCATTGGCGGTAAGCCCTACGTTTGGTTGATTGGTGCTGACAACAAGGCGGTGATGGTTTCAGTGGAGCTTGGTGAATTGGCGAACGGCAATTATCGGGTGCAAACAGGAGTGACAGAGGGGCAGAAAGTCGTCGTCGAGGGTATAGAGCGACTGACTGATGGTGTCGACGTCAGCGCGACTGATTGGAAGATGCCTATGCCACTCAACGCCTCAGCGGCATCCTCTCACTAAGTTTCAGGAGTATCCGCAATGCCCCAGTTCTTCATCCAGCGCCCAGTCTTCGCGTGGGTGGTCGCGCTGTTTATCATCCTGTCGGGTGTGATCGCCATACCTAAGCTGCCGGTCGCTCACTACCCTTCGGTAGCGCCCCCTTCGGTGACCATCACCGCGACGTATCCCGGCGCCACACCGCAGACCATGAACGACGCCGTGCTCAGTCTCATTGAACGAGAGCTGTCCAGCGTCAAGAACCTGCTGTACTTCGAGTCGTCCGCCGATGCTTCGGGGTCAGCCTCTGTCACCGCCACCTTCAAGCCAGGGACAAACCCAGAACTGGCCCAAGTGGATGTGCAGAACCGGCTCAAGGCCGTCGAACCCCGGTTACCCCAGGCGGTTCGTCAGGATGGGCTGAGCGTAGAGTCAGCGTCATCCAGTTTTCTGATGATTGTGGGCCTGAATTCCGATGATGGGCGCTTTGATGAGATCGCGCTGAACGACTATATGGCGCGCAATATCGTGGAGGAGCTACGCCGCATTGACGGTGTCGGTCGTGTGCAGCTGTTCGGTGCTGAGCAGGCAATGCGCATCTGGATAGAGCCGGAGAAGCTGATTGCTTTCGGCTTGTCGGTGAATGATCTCTCGACCGCGATCACGGAGCAGAACGCACCGATTGTGCCGGGCAGCATCGGCGCGTCTCCGGCCTTACCCGGTCAAAAGGTGTCCTCGCTGTTGACCGCACAGGGGCAATTGAGCACGCCTGAAGCGTTCGCCGCTATCGTCCTGCGCGCTAATGTCGACGGTTCAAAAGTGGTGTTGGGCGATGTGGCGCGCGTCGAGTTGGGCGCCCAATCCTACGGCTTCTCCAATCGTGAGAATGGCCAGCCAGCGACGGCGGCTGCCATACAACTGGCACCCGGTGCCAATGCGGTGCGCACGGCGGAAGGCGTGCAGGCGCGTTTGGCTGAGTTAAACCAGGCGTTGCCTGCGGGCATGAGCTCATCGATCCCCTTTAATACGGCCCCGTTCGTTAAGGTGTCTATCAAGAAGGTCATCCATGCCCTCATCGAGGCGATGGTACTTGTCTTCCTGGTGATGTTGCTGTTTCTACAGAACATCCGTTACACGCTGATTCCCGCACTGGTCGCGCCGATTGCACTGTTGGGGACCTTCACGGTGATGCTGCTGGCAGGTTTCTCCATCAACGTGCTGACGATGTTCGGCATGGTGTTGGCGATTGGCATCATCGTCGATGACGCTATCGTGGTGGTCGAGAACGTTGAGCGCATCATGGCGAAAGAGGGATTGTCGCCAAAGGACGCCACCGTCAAGGCGATGAAGGAAATCACTGGCGCCGTGGTGGGGATCACCCTGGTATTGACGGTGGTGTTTATCCCGATGGCTTTCTCGAGTGGCTCGGTCGGGGTGATCTACCAGCAATTCGCGCTGGCAATGGTGGTTTCGATTCTGTTCTCGGCGTTTCTGGCGCTGTCGCTGACGCCAGCGCTATGCGCCACCCTTCTCAAGCCCATTAAGCCGGGGCACCACGACAAAGGCGGTTTCTTCGGCTGGTTCAACCGGGCGCTTACCCGTATGACCACCCGTTACGAATCGCGTGTTGGAAAGCTGGTCGCTCGCAGCGGTCGGGTCATGATGATGTTTGTGGTCATCGCGGGTGTGCTGCTGCTCGCCTTCCGCCAGTTGCCTTCGGCTTTTCTGCCGGAAGAGGATCAAGGCTATTTCATGACCAGTATCCAGCTACCCGCCAATGCGACCACCGAGCGTACCTTGGATGTCGTCAAGGCGTATGAGGAGTACGTCATGGCGCGCCCTGCAGTGGACGGCAATATGTCTATTTTGGGCTTCGGGTTCTCGGGGTCCGGTGCGAATACGGCACTGACGTTCACCACGCTAAAGGATTGGGGGCAGCGCGACGGCGTTACGGCGGCGAGTGAAGTGGAAGGGGTTCAGGAAGCCATGAGTCAACTGAACGAAGGGACGGTAATGAGTATGTTACCGCCGGCCATTGATGAATTGGGCACCAAGTCCGGCTTTACGATGTTCTTGCAGGATCAACGCAATCAGGGGCCGGCCGCCCTTAAGGCTGCCGAGACGACGCTGCTAGAACTGGCGGCGCAGAGCAAGATAGTCAGCGACGTCTATTCCGATGGCCTTCCGGCAGGTGCGAGCATTCGTCTTGATATTGATCGTCAAAAGGCCGAAGCGCTCGGGGTGTCGTTCGCCAACATTAGCGAAATCCTGTCGACCGCAATGGGGTCGTCTTACATCAACGATTTCCCGAATGAGGGCCGGATGCAGCAGGTGATTATGCAAGCGGATGCGTCGGCACGCATGCAGGTTGATGACGTGCTCAAGCTGCACGTGCGTAATAGCAGGGGTGGCATGGTGTCCTTGTCAGAGGTGGTTACCCCGGTGTGGGACGAAACACCGCTACAAATGGTGCGTTACCTGGGCTATCCCGCCACCAGCATTTCCGGCAGTGCGGCGAAGGGGGCTTCCACTGGTGACGCCATGGCTGAAATGGAGCGTCTGGCGCAGCAACTTCCGCCCGGTTTCGCCGTGGCCTGGACGGGGCAGTCCCTTCAGGAACGCCAGTCGGCAGCCCAGGCGCCAATGCTGGTGGCGCTATCCATCCTGGCGGTGTTCCTGGTGTTAGCCGCGCTCTACGAGAGCTGGACGATTCCGCTGTCGGTCATCCTGGTTGTGCCGCTGGGGTTGCTGGGTGCGGTGGCCGCCATGTTGCTGCGTGACCTGCCGAACGATGTTTTCTTCAAAGTCGGTATGGTCACCGTGATCGGACTGTCGGCGAAAAACGCGATCCTGATCGTTGAGTTCGCAAAACAGTTGCGTGAGCAAGGTAAAGGGCTGATGGAGGCCGCGGTGGAAGCCGCCAGCCTGCGCCTGCGCCCGATTCTGATGACCTCACTCGCTTTCGGCTTGGGAGTGGTGCCGTTGATGGTTGCGTTTGGCGCCAGTGCCAAAACCCAGCATGCGATAGGCACGGGCGTTTTCGGCGGCATGGTTAGCGGAACGCTGCTGGTGATTCTCTTTGTTCCAGTGTTCTTCGTTTTTGTGATAGGTCTTCAGGAGCGCGTTAGTGGCTGGCGTGCGGCTCGTCGCCCCTCATCATTACAACCCGATAACGATATAGCGCATTAATGCCATGCGACGACTGATGCTGCCAACTTTGAGCATCGGCCTGACTGCTCCTCAATTGTAATTATGGGGGCAGCAGGTGCCTGTAGAGGAGGGACTGCAGGCTCTTTGGAAGCCACCGGCTACCTGACCCGTCCATCGAACAGTTGATCAACAGTCGCCTTAGCGCCACAGCCCTGTAAGTGGCCCGCCTACCGGGGAATCCTTGGGTAATGTCACGGCAGCGACTCGCGATTGTGCTGCTGCAAACTGTGCGGGGTCGCCGCGCTCTATTTCCGGCTCTTGCCCTGGTGGGTAGGCGCCTACCATGCAGAAATCATCGTCCGCCTCCAGGCTGGCATGCCCAACGCCCGCTGGCAGCACTAGCACATCGCCTGCGTAAAGCATCAGTTCCTGGCCGTTAGGGCCTCCCAGCCGTGCCCGGGCCTGCCCTCGGAAGATGCCCAGTGCTTCATGGGCAGTGGAGTGAAAGTGGTCAAAGTCATACAGGTGGTAGCGCCACGCTGGTGGCCAGCCGTGGCGTTTGAACATGGCTTCGAACGACTCGGCCCGTTCCTCGGCATTGCTGAGGTCGAGAACCTGGCGATAAACCAGCACCGGGAGAGGGGAGTTGGGGTAGCCGGTCGCTTTATCGCTGTCAAAATGGAGTAATTCGGGCTGGGGGATCGGCATCCTGGTCTCCTCGTTGGGGGGTGTGTTTTTAGAATAGCTTTGAGCACACTCTTTTGCATAGCCGAGCTAACCGATAACGGGCTGGCTGCGTATTTAGTCGATTACCGCCAAGCAGCGTATCCCTCGTTTTCTGTTCGATTGCCTTGATAGCATCAGTCGGTATCATATCCTTGATGTTGTCCATCATTACGTCCTTATTACCGCGAGCTTCTATGACCCAATCTAAAACGCCCTTCATTGTGGTACTGAGCTTGGCATTGACCATGATGCTGGGCCCGTTTTCCATGGACACGTACCTGCCGGCTTTTCCGGTTATCGGCGAATCGCTGGGGGTTTCTCAGCAGGCGGTATCGTTGAGTGTTTCGGTGTATGTATTCGCGATGGCGTTGGGGCAGTTAATCGGCGGTGCGCTTTCAGACCGCTTCGGGCGCCAGCGTGTTTTGATGAGCGGGCTGGCGATTTTTGCGCTTTCAAGCGTTGTTATTGGTGTGGCGGATTCTTTAAACATGCTACTCAGCGGGCGGGCCGTTCAAGCCCTTGGCGCCGGTTTTACTCTGGTATCTGTACCGGCGCTGGTACGCGACCGAGTGGCGGGCCGCGACGCCGCGAAACTGTTTTCGATGATGGGCTTTATCATGGTGCTGGCACCTGGCATTGCTCCGAGCGTAGGCAGCGCGATTCTGGCGCTGGGTTCCTGGCACACTATCTTTTTCGCCTTGGCGGTATACGCGTTATTGCTGGTGCCGTTGTTGGTGCGGGTGATCTTTACCGGTACGGGCAAGGTGTCTCGAGCGAAAAGCCCTAAGATGAGCCTGCTGGCGCGTTACAAACTGGTACTGTCGACCAAGCCGGCCCTGCCGTTCATCGTTTGGCAGGCCGCTTCTTTTTCTACCCTGATGATGTTCATCACCTATGCGTCATTTATCTATCAGGGGCATTTCGGCCAGTCACCTTCGGCCTTTTCGATACTGTTTGCGGCGAATATCGTCGCTATGCTTATCTTCAATATTCTCAATCGGGCGATGCTTTCCAGGCTGTCTTCGCTGCTTATCCTGCAGTTGGCAACGGGCTGTCAGGCAGTTGGCGTAGTATTGCTGGTGATGGCTGCCTTTATGGATTGGCCGATGTATGCCTTCCTGCCCCCCATGATGCTGACCATCGGCTCGATAGGGGCGATCTCGCCGAATATTCAGGCCTGTTTTTTGGAGTTTTTTCCCACCAGTGGCGGGACGGCCGCAGCGCTTCTGGGCGCAGCCCAGTTCGGTGTCGCCGGGCTGCTGAGCGCATTGTCCGCCATGGTGCCGCATACGCTTGAAACGGTCATTCTGGCTATGGCCGCCTGTGGCTCGGTGGCGTATCTGATGCTTGCCCGCTCTATCATCAAAGGGCGTGCCGCTGGCGAGGTGCTCTAGGTCAGACGGCGCGCTCTTGCTAAAAGCCTTGTGTTAACCAAAACATGGGGCTTTTTTAGTTCGTGAACATGTGTCGTTGGCGGTGTGGTGCCCGCTATGTCGCCCGAGCGGTATCATCATCGGTTTGCCGGTGACGGGGTCTTCGATCACCCGGCTCTCCAGGCCAAATACCTCCCGGACCATCTGCTCGGTCAGAATCTTTTCTGGTGGGCCTACTACGTACACCTGGCCGTTAGCCATGGCGACCAGTTGGTCGGCGTAGCGGGCGGCCAGGTTGAGTTCGTGGAGTACCATCACGATGGTGGTGCCGCGCTGTCGGTTTAGGTCGGTGAGAAGATCCAGCACGTCGACCTGGTGGTTGATATCCAGAAAGGTAGTGGGCTCATCCAGCAGCAGCACTTTGGTTTGTTGGGCCAGCGCCATGGCGATCCACACCCGCTGGCGCTGCCCGCCGGAAAGCTCGTCTACATGGCGTTCGGCCAGCTCGCTCATATGGGTGGCGGCCAGGGCGTCGGCGACGGCAGTCTCATCGGCCGCGCTCCAGCGTTTGAATAGCCCCTGGTGCGGGTGGCGGCCTCGGCTGACCAGCTCGAGCACGCTAATGCCTTCCGGGGCGATGGGCGATTGCGGCAGAAACCCAAGTTGCTGCGCCAAGCGGCGGGTGGGTAGCTGGTGGATGTCGTTACCCTCCAGCAGCACACTGCCCTGGGTGGGTGTCAGTAATCGTGAAAGCACGCGCAAAAGCGTCGATTTTCCACAGGCGTTGGCACCCACAATGGCGGTGGTCTGACCGGCGGGCACGGTCAGGCTAACGTCATGCAGAATGGTGCGTTCCCCGTAGCCTGCCACCAGGCCTTGGGCGAGAAGTGAGCAAGCGCTCATAGAGTGCCTCGGGTTTTGTTGTCGCGAAGTATTAAGTAGAGAAGATAAGGCGCACCTAATACGCCGGTCACGATGCCGACCGGATAGCGGGCGGGCAGCAGGAACTGTCCGGCGTAATCCCCCAGCAGCACCAACAGAGCACCTACCAGAGCGGCGGGCACCAGCAGCGAGCCGTTGCGGCCCATCAGCCGCGCCGCAATGGGGCCGGAAAGGAACGCTACAAAGGCCACCGGGCCGGAAACGGCGGTGGCAAACGCCACCAGTGCCACCGCGGTGATGATTACGATCACCCGCGTCACCGCCAAGCGAACACCCAGCCCGGCGGCAAGGTCGTCACCCATGCGCAGAGTTTCAAGATCGCGGCGGCAGCTTAGCAATAGTCCGCCGAACAGGAGCAGGGCAATCAACAGCGGCAGCGCTTGATCTAGCTGTGCGCCGTTGACGCTACCGGTGAGCCAGCGCAGGGCCTCTTGCAGTGTCCAGCTGGGTGCGCGCATCAGCAGGTAGGCGGTCACGCTTTGCAGCATCGCGGCCAATCCGATACCAATCAGAATCAACCGACCGCCGGTCACGCCCTGGCGCCAGGAGAGCGTGTAAATCAACAGCGCCACGCCCAGCCCTGCAGCAATCGCCACCATCGACACCGCCGGGCCGCTCAGCGATAGCACCACGATGGCAAACACGGCGCCGGTACTGGCGCCGGTGCTGATGCCAATGATGTCCGGGCTTGCCAGCGGGTTGCGCAGCATGGTCTGAAAGGCGATGCCGCCCAGGCCAAAACAGGCGCCTACCAGCACTGAAACGATGGCCCTGGGCAGGCGCAGCTCACGCACGGTGAAACCAGCGCCAGGCACTTCCGCACCGCCAAGTATGCGTAGCACCGTGGTTAGCGGGGTGAAGGACTGTCCCAGCATCAGGGTTAATAGCACGCCTGCTAAAAGACAGGCAACAAGCACCGCCATGATGCGTGCGCGGTGCCTGGCGTTCGTCCGGCGGATGTGTCGGAAGTGGCTGATCGCGTTGAGGGGCGGCTGGTTCATAGCGAGCCTACCTTGCGGTTGCGCACAATCCAGATAAACACCGGCGCACCGATAAAGGCGGTCACAATGCCAACGTCCAGCTCCGATGGGTGGGCCACCAGCCGCCCGGCCACGTCTGAAAACGTCAGTAGTACTGCACCACCCAAAGCAGAGAAGGGCAGCAGCCAGCGGTAATCGCCGCCCGCAAGCAGGCGGCAGGCGTGGGGCACCACCAGTCCTACAAAACCAATCGGGCCACACACGGCGGTAATCGAACCGCATAGCAGTACCGCGCCCACCGCCGACATGGCTCGAGCTACCGCTACCTTCTCACCCAGCCCGGCGGCGGTGTCGTCGCCCAGCGCCAGCATATTGAGTTTGCGCGCGGCGAGTAAGGTGATCACAAACCCCGTCGCCAGAAAGGGCAGCACCGGCAGCAACTGGCCATAGGTCGCGCCGCCCACGCCGCCGACTAACCAGGATTGCACCAGCCCACCGATATCGCCACGCGGCAACACTACGGCGGTCGTCAGCGAGCTAAGTGCCGCGGTGATGGCGGCACCTGCCAGTGCCAGCCTGAGCGGCGTGGCGCCGCCCCGGCCAAGGCTGGCAATCGCGTAAACCGCACAGGCTGCGATACCGGCGCCAGCTATGGCTGTCCAGATGTAGCTGGTCGTCTCATCGATACCGAACCAGGCAATGCCAATCACCACCGCCAGCGCCGCTCCGGCGTTGACGCCCAGAAGGCCGGGGTCGGCCAGTGGGTTACGGGTCAGGCCCTGCATGACTCCACCAGAAACGCCTAGCGCGGCTCCCGCCAGCATGGCAAGTAACGTGCGTGGCAGGCGGCTGGCCACGGCGGCATCGCCCATGGTTTCTACTTGGCCGCTCAGCGCGGCGACGATTTCCGACCAGCCTACTTCTCGGGCGCCAAACGCGACAGAGAGCGTGGCGGCAAGGCCGAGCAGAACAAGCAGCGCTGCGCCACCGGACAACCGCTGGGCAGCATTGCGTTTGATGCGAAGAGCGACAGCGCGATTAACGCTTGAGCCAGACGCCGGGACGCTACTGCTGTGACTTGCGTGCGGCTTCTGAGAGCAGGTCTGCATAATCGTCCAATAGCCATGAAATCGACATGGGGGTAGGGTTGGCCGCCGTGCCCAGCGGCGTGTTGCCGAGCATGACAATGGCGCCGTTTTCTACTACTGGCAGGCGGGAGGTGAGCGGGTGCGCGTTGAGCTGATCGATCAGCGGCTGACCACCGTAAGTGACGAGAATATCCACGTCGTTGAGCTCGTCGATCAATTCAGAGCTGATTTCGCCAGCAAATTTACCGGGAGTGGAGTTCTGTTTGACGACTTCAGGCGAGACTAGCCCGAGGTCATGAAAAAACCGCACCCGCGCGTCGTTGTCGGTGTAGAACGAAATGCGCCCCAGGTTAGTGGGGTCAAGGTGGGTCACGAACATGGCTGTCTTGCCCGCTAGCTCTGGGTGGTTGTCGGCGGTGTCGGCAATCTGTGTCTCGATTTGCTCGATGAGCGCCTGGCCTTCCTCCGCCATGCCTAGTCCGGCGCTGTTCAGTTGAATCATATCCCGCCAGTCGGTTGCCCAGGGACCTTGGGGGTAGGCCACCACCGGGGCAATCTGGCTCAAGGTGTTGTAGTCCGCTTGGCTCAACCCCGAGTAGGCCGCCAGAATCACATCGGGCTGGCTGGCAGCCACGGCTTCAAAATCAATCCCATCGCCTTCATCGAACAGGGGCGGGGGCGCGCTACCTAGCTCTTCAAACCGGGCTTCCACCCAGGGCAGCAGCCCGTTGTCGTTGTCATCGCCAAAGTTGGCAGCGGCAAAGCCGACCGGTATCACGCCAAGCGCCAGCGGCACTTCGTGATTGGCCCAGGCCACGGTCGCTACCCGTTCGGGCTTCTCAGAAAGCACGGTTGTGCCCAGAGCATGTTCGATTTCAAGGGGATATTGCTGCGCGCCAACGGGAGCAGCGCCAAGGCTGCACGCAGTGAGAAGGGCCACACAGGCGGCCAGACGTTGATGGAGCGATGCCATCGCTTCCTCCGAAAGCTTGAGTCTTTGAAATAGCTCTTTGCTAAAGCCCTTTGAAAACGCTCTTTGCAATAGCGTGATATCCGAGAGGTAAGTTCGCGGTGTCAGTGGGCTTGGCAAGTGGCTCCAATAACGTATGGCGTGTTGCCAGTGTGGTCGCTATTTTTAAAACAAATGATTATGATTGACATTAGCACTATTGACTCGGTGATGCTAGCTTCGGATACTCTCCCGGCTTTTCAAAAGAAAATTATAAGGCGAGCAGGGCCGGTTTAATTATTTCAAGGGATCTTCAACATGACTGATAGCAAAGGCACCGTCCGGCGTAACGCAAGCCGCTTGCGGTGGCAGCAGACCACGACAGCCATTCTGTGCGGCACGACGCTGGTCACACTTCCCATGATTGGGAACGCACAGGAAACCGGCGATGGCAGTGACGATAATGAGGGGTATCGCCTCACTCCCATTATCGTCAATGCCCAGGCCTACGCTGATGATGATGCCAACTCGATCGTTGCTCAAGAGCTGTGGGTGGGCGGCAAAGTGGCCACCAGTATTCTCGATACGCCGGCCTCTGTGTCAGTCATCACTGAGAAGGAGATCGAGCAGCGCAACGCCTCAACCACTGAGGAAGTGCTGCAATATACGCCTGGCGTTCTCACCGATTATTACGGCACCGATGACCGTAATGACTATTTCCAAATCCGGGGCTTTCAGGCGACCACCTACCGTGACGGGCTGACGCTAGGCTCAATGCGGGGTGTGCGTGAGGAGCCTTACGCCTATGAGCGCGTCGAGGTGTTGCGTGGGGCCAACTCCACTCTATTTGGTCCCGCGGATCCGGGCGGTTCGGTCAACTTTGTCAGCAAGCGGCCACTGTTTGAGCGGTTTGGAGAGGGCTATCTCTCCTACGGTTCATTTGATGCAAAAGAGGCCGGTGTTGATGTGGGTGACACATTGAACGCTGACGAGACAGTGGCCTACCGCTTTACCGGCACCATCCGAGACAGCGATCGCGAGTACGATCACTCGAAAGACAACAATGGTTTCTTGATGGGCGGCCTGACCTGGGAGCCAACGGATGCCACGTCAGCCAGTGTTATCTTCGATTACCTGAAGCGTGACGACACCCCTAACAGCGGTGGTTATCCGCTTGACCGTGAGTATGATCGCAGCGAGTTCTTTGGTGAGCCTGGCTTTAATTATCATGATGTCGAGCGTACCAGCCTTACCGGACAGCTCACCCATGATTTCAACAACGGCCTGACGTTGCGGGGCAACTTGCGTTACAGCGACCTGACCGACGACTTCGGCTATGTCTATATCACTGACTCTGCGGCGCGAGTTGGCAGCGTGGTGGATCGCGACTACTTTGGTACCGACAACGAAGCTCAGGAGCTGATCGGCAACGCTATTCTGCAATACGATGCCCGCTTTGATCAGGTCGATAGCAGCACGCTCGTGGGTGTCGAGTATCGCGATGCTTCAACCGAAGACAGTTCGTTTTACGGGGATGCGACCTCCATTGATATCGCAAATCCCGTCTTTAGCGGTGCCCCGAGTACCCTGAACGTCTACAGCAGCAATAAGCAGGACTTCACCACCGAGTCGGTCTTCCTGACCCAGAACTTGTCCTTTTATGATCGATTTATCGTGACGGCGGGCGTGCGCAACGATGGCCTGGATATCTCCAGCACGAACATGGCGGGTGACACTGATTCCGCCGACTATTCGGAAAACTCCGTTCGTGGCGCGCTGACCTATCGCGTCACCGACGAAGTTTCCGCTTATGTCAGCATGGTGGAGTCTGTCGCACCGCCCACAGTTGGTGTCGAGCCCGAGAGGGGCGAGCAGTATGAGATTGGCGCGAAATACGCTCCATTCGGTACCAATGCGCTGTTTTCGGCGTCCATTTATGACCTGACCAGAGATGATGTCACTATCTCGGTGGTACAGGACAATGGCGTTATCGAGCGGGAAACCGTGGGTGAGTCCCGCGTGCGGGGTATTGATCTTGAGGCCAAGGCTGAATTGACCGATAGCCTTAGCCTAGCGGGTGGTTACTCCTATATGGAGTCGGAAGTGGTGCGCGACAGCAATGCAGCCAGAGAAGGGAACGAGTTTACTGCGGCACCCAAACATACGGCGTCGTTGTGGGGCTACTATACCTTGCCACGCCAGGACATGAGTGTTGGCCTTGGCGCCCGTTATGTCGGCTCCTACTACTTTGACGCCGCCAATACGTCCAAGAGCAGTGCGGCCACGCTCTTCGATGCAGCCTTCAGCTACCAGCTCACCCAAGATGCCGACCTGGCCGTCAATGTCAGCAACTTGCTCGATGAGCAGCACGTGGTCGGTTCCAGCACGGCTGATTACTATAATCCGGGGCGCGAAATCAGCGCTAAAGTGAGCTATCGCTGGTGATGTACTTCCCCCGCTTTTAAAGGCGGGGGGAGGCGCTTTACGCTTCTTGAACACCGTCAACGATAAAGACGCGGTAGTCGGCGCCCTGGAAGCGGTGCTTGCGAGCTTCCTGGTAGGCGGGGCTTTCATACCAGGCGCGGGCGGCAGCCATATCGGGGAAGCGCAGAATCACGGCCCCTTCCATGGCGCTGCCTTCCAGCACTTCAAAATCACCGTAGAAGGCGAGCGGCTGCGGGTCGTGGCCTTCACGAGCGGCTTTCGCCTTCTCGCCGTAGCGCTCCATCTCCTGAGCATCGTGGGTGTGTTCGCGGGTCAGTACGACATAAGCGGGCATTCAGTTCTCCTGATGTCATCGTTAATCAATCCGCTAGAGCATATCACCGCCTAACAGCGGAGCCACATTAGAAAGATCGTTATTCAGCTTTACTGGAAATATCGGCTGTCAGGGGCGGCACTGGTTCAGGCGCTGACGCTATCAACGCCACGGGCTCCAGTTGGTCGTTTTCCAGCGTTGCCAGGATTATCTCGTAACAGTCGTCGATATGGCTGTTGCCCAAATACTTCATGGTGGCGAAGCTGATCCCGCCCGCAATGGCGCTGCCCAGGAAGGGTACATACTTAGACGCACTTTTTGCCGATATCCTGCCAGTCATCCTTTTGAACGTCATCATGAGCAGTTTACGGGTGATGTATTTGCCCGCCATCTTGCTGCCGGTCGTTGAAATGGAGTTCATGACAAATAGCCGGGTCTCTGTATCCAGGCTCTCGATCTGTTCAGGCGATAAGCCAAATTTTTCGTTAATCTTGGGAATTAACCGCAGCAATATGGCGACATCCGACCCGATGTTCACGCCTGGGATGGGAATGATGGCGGTGCCCGCGGAAAGGCCCGAGCTCTTCGTAACCATCGAGCGGCACGATTGCTTGATGGCCTCGAGCTCTTCAAGTGACTCGATCATATAAGGTCCTTTTTAGATCAAACGGAAAAGGCGGCAGCCCAAGCGGCTGCCGCCTTGCTCACGCTGTTGATTTAAGCGTCTTATTCGTCACCTTCATAGGTGACACGCCAAACGGCGTTCGTCAGGTCATCAGCGATGATAAGGGCGCCTTCGGGGTCGATGGTGACGCCGACCGGGCGACCGCGGGTTTGACCCTCTTCAGTCAGAAAACCGGAGACGAAATCAATGGGGTCGCCAGAAGGGCTGCCATCGCTGAAGGGCACAAAGACGACCTTATAGCCAACGGGGTCGGCGCGATTCCAACTGCCGTGCTCGCCGATAAACACACCTTCAGCGAACTCATCGCCCATTTCGGGGGTAGAAAAGGCGAGGCCTAGCGGTGCCACATGCGAACCCAGGCTGTAATCAGGGGCAATCGCCGACTCGACCTTTTCAGGGTCCTGTGGGCGAACGCGGGGGTCGACATTCTGGCCCCAATAGCTATACGGCCAGCCGTAGAAACCACCTTCCTGAACAGTCGTAAGGTAGTCAGGCACCAGGTCGGGGCCTAGCTCGTCGCGCTCGTTGACCACGGCCCATAGCTGGTCAGTGTCTGGCTGAATGGTCAGCGCGGTTGGATTGCGCAGCCCGGTGGCATAAGGCCGATGCATGCCCGTTTCGGCATCAATTTCCCACACCTCGGCGCGGTTAACCTCCGCTGCCATGCCGCGTTCGGTGATATTGCTGTTGGAGCCAATACCCACGTACAAGAATTCACCGTCGGCGCTGGCGGTCATCGCTTTCGTCCAGTGGTGATTGATTTCAGCCGGTAGCTTGGTAAGCTCCTCCGGTGGCCCGCTGGCCTCGGTTTGGCCTTCTTCGTAGTCAAAGCGAACGACCGCATCCTGGTTGGCCACATAGAGATTGTTATCAACTAACGCCAGCCCGTAGGGCGCGTTGAGGTCTTCGGCAAACACCGACTGCTCGTAGTTGCCATCGCCATTTTCATCGCGCAGCAGGGTTAAGCGATTGCCGCTCTCAACAGTGGTGGTGCCCTGGCTTTTGATATATCCGGCAATGAAATCTTTCGGCTTCAACTGAGGCGCGTTGCCGCCGCTACCTTCGGCCACCAGAATGTCGCCGTTAGGCAGCACCAACGTTTGACGCGGTATCTGAAGATCCGTCGCAATGGCGGTAATGGTGTAGCCGTCGGGAACGGTGGGTGACTGGCCCCCCCATTCAGCGGGCTCGGGAATTGTCATGTCGGGCAAAAGCCCGCGTTGCGGTTCAGCAAGGTCAGGGTTTGGGCCGTACTGTTGTGCGTCTTGGGCGCTGGCGCTACCTGCCATCAAAAGCACCGAGAGAGGTGCAGCGTAGAGGCTGGGAAGCTTCATGACTTACCTCCAGTGCCTAGGCGAGAAAAACCGACCCACGTGGCTGTGCCGGCCAATAAAACAACAACAATGGAGAGGGCAAAGCCAGCAGGCATCATGGCCCAGGCGTCCCGCGCATGCGCCAGCGCATTAACAAAAGCCAGTATCCCTGTCAGCAGTAGTAGCGCTGGGTAAATCATGTGCGCCAGGCCGCGGTGCGAAGCGCGAAAGAAGCCAATAATGGCACATAAAAATGCAAGCCCTGTGAATACAAGCCCACCCACGTTTAACCAGGAAGCAAAGGTAGCCCATTGAATATGGTAGGTCGTTGAGTAGGCGTAATCACTTAGCGTGGCGCCCAAAAAGAGAGGGATAGTGCCAGCAAGCAGTGTGGCGTGAAGCGGATTCAGCCCGCTTCGATAAGTGCGATTGTCAGTGGCTGTCACGGCAAACTCCTTATGCTGTTCAAGCTAATTAATTTACCTAGATTGACCGACGCTAAACGCCAAGCCATCCCAGGCAACGACATCATGTTCGTCAGGGGGGAGTATAGTTGACGATCAAAAACTTGCCCAAAGCGAAGCGGGCAGGTGGTTAGCCGCACGTGATGCTCATGAATGCTTACCATAAGAACTCTTTAATGCTGCCACGAGACCGCTTTTTGTGAGGAGATGCGGGGGAAGTCACATCTTACTGAGCATTTCGACCGCTTGATCGAAGTGTCCATCCCGCTCTGCCCAGCGCAGGAACTTCACTTTCTCCACCAGAATTTCCTTGGGTGTCGGTTGTTGGCTAAACAGCGTCATGACTTCTTCGATGTAGTCATTGAGCGGCATATAGCCTTCCCGGGTCGACTGGCCTGGCGTCAGCTCTGTCTGTACGGCGGGAGGAGCGAGCTCGATGAGCTCGACCTTACCCTTGAGCTGTTCGCGTAGGGAGATTGTGTAGGAGTGGATGGCTGCCTTCGTGGCGTTATAGGTAGGCGTACCGCTTAACGGTACAAACGCCAACCCGGAGGAGACGTTCACGATTGCCGCGTCTGGCTGCTTTACCAGATGGTCGGTCAGTGCGTTCGTTAGCCGAATTGGCCCGAGCAGATTGGCAGTGACCGTCTGCTCGGCATCGCTCAAATCGCGGGTGCAGGACACGTCTTCGCGCCGCATAATGCCCGCATTGTTGATCAGTACATTGAGGTTGGGGTGCTCAGCGACGACACGCTCTGCAAAGGTAGTAATGGCTTTTGGGTCCTCGATATCGGCGACCATCGCGTGCATATCGCGCTGACCAGCAATGGTCTCCTCCAGCGTTTCCATGCGCCGACCGGCGACGATGACGGTGTTGCCAAGAGCATTGAAGCGTAAGGCAAGTTCACGGCCAATCCCGGAGCCGCCACCGGTGATAAGCATAGTATTTCCTGATGTTTTCATGGTTTCACTCTCCGTCTATTTGTAGGATTCGATGCCACTATGTTTTAACAATTCGGTGGCGGTGGGGCTTGCCAACACCTGCGCAAAACTTGCCTGATCCTGCAGGTGTGGAGAAACAACTTATCGGCCATGCTAAATTTGAGTCGAGAGGGTGGCTTGAGGAAAGCAGATGAACTCACTTATACAAGCGGTTCAGACATATGCCACGCAACATGCTAATAGCGATGGTTTGGTGTTATCCCGTGTGCCGGGGCTTAGTATGATGTGTGTAGAAACCCCCGCTGGTGACTTGCAATCGATATATAAACCGCTGGTTTGCCTAGTGTTACAAGGGGCAAAGCGGATGATGGTCGGGCGCCAGAATAGAGTGGTAACTGCGGGGGAATCCGCGATCGTGAGCGCGGATATGCCTGTCGTCGGGCGGATAGTCCAGGCGAATCCGAGCGAGCCCTATCTGGCGGTCGCGGTCGAACTGGACATGGTTATCTTGCGCGAGCTTGCCGCTCACTTAGGGACGCCGCGGCCACAGCGGCCATCTGAGATGCAGACACTATTTGCTGAAGATACCGAAGCCGAGGTGATTGACTGCGTATCACGGCTGATGAAGCTGCTGGATCGCCCTGACTCAGCACCGCTTCTACGCCCGGGTATCATGCAGGAGTTGCACTATTGGCTGCTATCGGGCCCTCATGGCATCGCTTTGCGGGGTATTGCCGACCCTGATAGCTACGCGAGCCGTCTTGCCGCTGCCATTGACATCTTGAGAGCCGAGTACACATCGCGCGTGCCGGTGGAGCAATTGGCGACAAAGGCAGGCATGAGCCTCACCTCGTTTCATAAGCACTTCAAACACATGACGTCGCTTACGCCGGGGCAGTACCAGCAACGGCTGCGCTTGATCGAAGCGCGCCGCCTAATGCTCCATGAAGGGTGTTCCGCGAGCCATGCTGCCTTCGAGGTGGGGTACGAAAGTGTTTCTCAGTTCACTCGCGAATACGGTCGCCTTTTCCAGCTGCCGCCAAAGCGTGATGCGCTGCGCTTTCAAAAATCCAGCGAGGCGAACAGCAGTCATGCAGCGGCGTCGCAACGACTAGGTGCCTGAGCCTTCTGCAGGCACGTCAGTGCCAAGCTGTGCGTGTTTATCGATTGGGTCGTGGCGTTGATGGCGCAGCACGCACCTACGGTTGATCGACGGGGAATAGACGTTTGAGAGGTGAGCGGGGCCGCGTTGGCTGATTCGCCATGATGCGCGCCAGGCGCTCGAGGGCCAGTTCGAGCCGCTCAATCAAGCCCTCCAACAATACCCGACGGTCGGCGGGTACGTCGCCGTAAGCCTTTATCGCCTCATCCAACTGCTGGCCTGCTTCACGAATCCCTTGGGGTGGCCGCCCGTTGGCGCTCGCTTCAAACCCCTCTGCCAGCGTGCGCAACAGGTGGTGGTGGGCGTCGCGAATGAACGGGTGAGGTGCATCATCCAGCCGGTCACGCAGGCGCAGCGTTGCAGTGCCCAGGTCGAGCCCGGTCAAACCAAGAATAAACAGATGGCGCTGGTCCTCTGGCAGCATGTCGTCGTGCTGGGCCAGCTGCAGCAGGCGGTCTGCCATGTGACCGCTGAAACGGGTCTCGGCGTCGCGAATCGAGCGTCGTCCAAGCTCGTGTATATCCCGGGATATGGCCTTGATCAGACGCCGCCGCCTGAGCCTTGCGCCAAGGCCTGGCAGCAGCCGAAAGCCCATGACCACAGCGCTCAGCCCGATTACTACCGCCACCACCCGGTTGGCGAAACTGTCGAACGAGAAGTCCATGCCGTTGCCGGGCATGGTGAGCAGGATATTGAAAATGGTAAATGCCAGGCAGTAACCCATGGTCGCTGGGTTGGTGGCGCCCAGCAGGCCTAGAAACAGCGGCGTGCCAAACAGCATGGCCAGCATCGGGAAGCCGTTGGCCTGTGAGAGCAGCACGTGACCGAACAGAAAGGCGCTGGGGATTGCCGCCAGCATGCCCTTGTAGAACATCATGGTAATCGCCAGGGGATTGTCACGGCTGGCGAAGAAGGCGGAGAAGAGCGTGCCCAGCATCATCGCGATCATGGCGCTTTGCCAAGCAGTGACAATCCAGAAGGTTGCCAGCAGCGAAAATAGCAGCCCCGAGCGTAGGGCGTTGATACTGGCGGCGAGGTGGTCACGGTGCCAGGCCAGTGGCGACGAACGAAGCTTGTGGCTCGCCGGTGAGGCTATCGCCTCGCGGGCGTCGAGCATGATCATGGCGTGACCGATGGATTCACGTAGCCCCAACCGGAGACGACGATCGAGAGGGGCTAAGCTGGCCTCTTCCTCACTTTCATGAACCCTATGGCGTAACGCCTGCAGGGCTTTTCTAGCCTCAATGACTCCTTTGACGTGTTCAGCATCGCGAAAGCCTTTTGCGACCTCGCCCGCGAGTTCGATACTTTCAGGGGCAAGGCGGTCGGCGTGGTCGTGCATCAATTGGTGAAGCGCCTGCAGGTTGGCGAAAAAGCGTAATGTGCGCCGCGTTAGAACATGAGTAGCACGCACTCGGCCGGGGCCCACCGGGCCTTCAAAACGAGCGGCCTGGCTATCGGTTTCAAGCAGCGTTAACGGCCCTAGACTGCTGCGCAGGGCCTTCTGCATGGCTGGAATATCGTCACTGGCTTCTAAGCGCAGGGCAGCATGCTCGAAGGCTTCATTGATGACGCTGTCAGCCTGGGTGGCAAGGTGGGTGCCTACATGGGAAGGCCAAAGCAGTGAGCTGACCAGCATGGCGCACACTGCGCCAAGCCCCAGTTCTGAAAGGCGTGCCACGGCGATGTCGAAGATGCCAGCCGGGGTGCTGCCACTGGAGATCACCACGATCAGCATCGCGGTCACGGCGGCCATCAGGCAACCATAGGTGTAGTTGTTACGCCACAGCGAACCGACATAAGTGCACAGCATGATCCAGCCGGTCAGCACGATAAGCGCAGGTATTCTGGCCTGGGCAAAGAGTGCCATGATCGTGATACCCGCCACTGCGCCGATAAAAGTACCGACAAGCTGGCAGATGCCTTTTTCGACCACCATGCCACTCATGGGTCGGATCTGGAGAAATGCTGCCGAGATCAGTGCCCAGTAAGGGCGCTCCAGGTCGAACAGCAGCGCGATGTAAAGCGCGAGCATCATGGCCAGGGTCGTCTTGATGGCGAATTTGACCGCCGTGGCGTTGGGTGTCAGGTAAGTACTAAGAAACGGTGACATGGGTCACTCGGGCTGTTGGGTCGAGAGTTCGTCGGTAGACTCGGCTGGCTCGACGCGTACCGTGGCCGTCATGCCAACGCTCAGCAGCGTGTCATCGGGCACCTCGTCTAGTGCGATGCGCACCGGTATACGCTGCGCCAGTCGCACCCAGCTAAAGGTGGGCTCCACCTGCGGTAGCAATTGCTGGTTGAGGGTCGTGTTGCTATCGGCAATGCCGCGGCCAATACCGACGACGCGTCCTTCCAGGTGTGTATCGCCATTCATCAGCACGACCTCGACCGGCGCGCCAACCTGGATAGAGGGCATTTTAGTCTCTTCAAAGTAGCCCACGACATAGAAAGAGTTTTCGGCAATCAGCGCCATGACCGGGGAGCCGCGATTGACGTAAGTCCCCGTGCTGAGTTGCACATTGAGTATGTGGCCACTGACGGGAGCACTTATCTGGGTGCGCGCCAAATCAAGCTGGGCGCTGGCCAGTTCCGCTTGGGCCTGTTGCAAATCGGCTTCGGCAATCCGCGAGTTGATCTGGGCGATCTGCTGGTTCTCTGCGCTAATCGCTCGATTGTTGCTCAACTGGTTGCGACGGCTCTCTTCGGCACGGCTTAGTTCCAGCGTTGCCTGGCGATGATTGACCGTGGCCTGGGCGCTATTCGCCGCTGCCTGGTAACGCGTGTCATCGATCTCAAACAGCGTATCGCCCTGGGTTACATGGTCGGTGTCAGCGACATTTAGGCTGCGCACCCAGCCGGAGACATCCGGTGCAATAGTGACGACCTCGGCGTGAACGCGAGCGTCGCGGGTCCATGGGGTATAGAGATAGTACCGCCATAGCCAGGCACCGGCGGCGATGGCAATGGCAACGATGATCAAGGTGAGCAAAATACGAAGCGAAGGGCGCATCAACGGTTCTCTCAAGGGCTGTCACAAGGACTGTATTAAAGGCGTTCAAGCAAGACGGTAAACAGGAAGGTGGTCGCCGCCATTAAGATGACAAAAAGCGAGATATCGAACCAGGCTTCATACCAGAGTGCGTACTCGCCAACCATCCAGTGCAGCAGTGAGCGAATGACCAGTGTGCCGATAAAAGCAATCAGCGCGTAGATCAGCAGTGGACTGAGATAGATGCCGCCAACGGCAATTTCTTGAAGACCCATAACATCCTTACGTGGCAGGGTGTTGATAATGATGAAAGTAATATTAGCCTGTTAACAATAGATGGGTCAGGTATTTTGTCTCCCTTTAATACTCGGAAAAAATGATGAAGTCGAACAGGGTTAGCGACGTTATAAGCCCTTTATCCTTGCAAATACTTCCCTGGTAACCGTTCGGCCAGATACTCCATAAATAAGCGAGTGCGTTGAGAAAGCGTGGCTTGTCGGTAGTAAACGGCGTTGACCGCTTGAGTCTGCAGCTCGGTGTGGTCGGGCAATACGTCGATCAGTGACCCCTTCTGGCGGGGAGCGATGGTCATAAAGTCGGCCAGGCAAACAATCCCTTCTCCGGCGATGGCCAGCTCTATTAGCGTGCTGCCGCTGGAGGCCGACAGGGTAGGTGTGATGTGTAAACGCTTGCCGTCGGCGCCGGTGAGCGGCCACTGATTAAGGTGTTCTAATTGACTAAAACCCATCAGGCTGTGTTGCGTTAATTCATCAATGTTTTGCGGAGCACCGTGGCGTTCAATATAGGTGGGGCTGGCGAGAAGTCGCAGCGGACTATGGCCCAGCAGGCGGGCGTGAAGGGATGAGTCTTCCAAATCGCCGATGCGAATGGCTAAATCGACCCGCTGTTCCAGCAGGTCGACAAACCGGTCGTGGGTATCCAGTTCCAGCGTAATACCGGGGTAGCGGGCGCGGAACTCGCCAATCACCGGCACAATCACGAACTGCATAAAACTAGGGGCTGCGTTGACCCGGAGCCTGCCTTGAGGCTGGTTGTGGCGATCCAGCATGGCTTCTTCGGCCTCTTCCACGGCGGCCAGAATACGGCGGCAGTGGTTCAGAAATGTTTCGCCCTCTTCCGTCAGTTCCAAACGGCGCGTGGTGCGACGCAGTAGTGTGGCACCGAGTTTCTGCTCTAGACGATTGAGTGAGCGGCTCACCCCGGAAACAGTGATGCCCAGCCGCTCGGCGGCGCCGGTGATTGAGCCGCTATCCACTACTGTCACAAAGGCTTGCTGCTCTTCAAGGGTACTTTTCATGATGTGTTTCTCATAAAGTGCTTTTCACAACGTTCTCAAACCCCTTAATGGTCAGTGATGAGCATTGTTGATTTTAAATCAAAAGTGTCTTGCCGCAGCATCGCTTCTTTTTTTTCGCCATAACTCCCACAATACGCGCCATTAACATCATGTCTACTTTCGTTAGCGATGATGGTGAACCTCTTTGGGAGAAATTGCTAAATGAAGATCCTGCTGATTAATGGTGGTAAAGCCTTTGCACACTCTGGCGGTGAGCTCAACAATACGCTACACGGCGTGGCGGTGAGTACGCTGACGGAGATGGGCTACGAAATTCGTGAGACGGTCATTGATCAAGGCTACGATCTTGAAACCGAGGTGCAAAACTACCTATGGGCAGACACGATCGTGTACCAGATGCCTGGCTGGTGGATGGGCGCGCCCTGGATCGTGAAGCGTTACATTGATGAAGTGTTCACCGAGGGTCACGGTTCGCTTTACGCCAGTGATGGCCGCAGCCGCCAAGACCCAACCAAGCAGTATGGCAGCGGTGGTTTGCTACAGGGCCGTCGTTATATGTTGTCGCTGACCTGGAACGCCCCCTTGGAAGCGTTCGAAGAGCCGGATAATTTCTTTGAAGGGCGTGGCGTGGATGGTGTTTATTTCCCGTTCCATAAATCTCAGGAATTTATCGGTCTAGAGTCGCTGCCGACGTTTATTGCCAACGATGTGATGAAAGTACCGCAGGTAGACCGCAACCAAGCCGATTACCGCGACCATCTGCGTAAAGTACTTGGCTAAGCTTTGTACGTCATATGTCCCTAAGCACGACTAAACCGGTAACGAATTTTAGGTAGCGTACGAGCGACAGAGGGAAGGCGGGTTACCATCACCAGCGCCGCAATAGTGGCATACATCGCCCACTCCTGCATATCGGCGCGTACCACCCAGAAGAAGTGCAGCAGTACCAACCCCAAAATGGCGTAGGAAAACTTGTGCAGCGGTTTCCAGCGTTTGCCTAAGCGCTTCATCGCCCAGCGGTTGGACGTGGCGCCCAGTACGGCAAGGCCGATCAGCGCGATCATGCCGACAATAATGTAGGGGCGTTTAACGATTTCGCTGCCTAGCAGCGCCCAGTTAAGCCCCAGAATAAACAGCGCGTAGCTGAGCATATGCAGGGTGGCGTAGGCGAGTGTCCAGAGACCGAGCTGGCGCCGGATCAGCGCAAAGCCTTTCCAGCGGGTAAGCTTGGTAAGTGGGGTAAGGCTAAGGGTGAGCAGCAACATCCACAGCCCGCCGATACCGATATTCAGCAGTAGGTAGCGTCCAGGCTCGGGGCCGGCAGCGTTAGTCGCTACCTGCCAACTCCAGAACAGCAGCGGTGCTAGCGCGGCCAGAAACACGCCCACGCGCCATGCTAACCATATACGTGGGCTGGCCATTAGTAATTTTCCTTCAAGTTCATACCCGCATAGAGCTCGGCGACTTCGTCGGCATAGCCATTAAACATTAGGGTATCAATGGTGTTGGGGTTGAAGAGGCTGTTGGGCAAACGACGCTCGGTGGCTTGGCTCCAGCGAGGATGGTCAACCTCGGGGTTAACGTTGGCGTAAAAGCCGTACTCATCAGCGGCGATCTTCTGCCAGGAATTCACCGGCTGCTCTTCCACCAGCGATATCCGCACAATCGACTTGATGCTCTTGAAGCCGTATTTCCACGGCACGACCAGCCGCAGAGGGGCGCCGTTTTGGTTGGGCAGTTCCCGGCCGTACATGCCCATGGCCAGTAGCGTTAGCGGGTTCATGGCTTCATCCAGGCGTAAGCCTTCCACGTAGGGCCAATCAATGATCGAAAACGAGGAGCGCTGCCCGCGCATTTGCTCAGGATCGACGAGGGTTTCAAAGCGTACGTATTTGGCTTTGCTGGTAGGGTCGGCGCGTTTGATGATTTCGGCCAGTGGAATACCCAGCCAGGGAATCACCATCGACCACGCCTCCACGCAACGCAGGCGGTAAATACGCTCTTCAAACTGTGACGGTTTGGCGAAGTCCTCTAGGGCAAAGCGACCGCCGTTGTTAACTTCGCCATCGACCACCACGCTCCAAGGTTCCGTCTTCAGACTGCCCGCATGGCGGGCAGGGTCGCCCTTGTCGGTGCCGAATTCGAAAAAATTGTTGTAGCCGCTGGCATCATCAAAGGGGGCGATCTTGTCTTTTTTGGGGTCGCTGGGCGTAATCGCTTCCCACTGAGTCTCGCTGATTTTTTCCTTCAACCACGCTGGCGCATTGCCATCAGGAACATCCGAATAATCGGCATTAGCTTGAGCGTGGCCGGAAAGGGCCAGCCCCGCACCCAAGCCCGCCATACCCCCCATGAAGCGTCGGCGGGAGAGGTAAATAGATTCCGGCGTGACATCGGATTCGTGTAAGTCACTCGGTTTGGCAATCTTTATTAGCATGGGGTGTCTCCACTAGCGATGGATAAGGTGTGTGTTACTACTGTGACCAGTTTGTACAAGATTTATCACAGTTAACTCTCCAAATTATTACGTTTTTTAAACGTCGGCTCAGTGGGGGTGTATACCGGCAAGCGTATGCAGAAGGACGCTCCCCCAGGGGCGCGGTTTTCCACACGGATATCACCTCCCTGAAGGGTCATGATTCTGCGCGCAATTGCCAGCCCGAGCCCTGCATGGCCAGAGCCGCTCGAGGCTTCACCTCGATAGAAGGGATCAAAAATATGCGGCAGATCCTGTTCTGCAATGCCCGGGCCACTGTCTTGCACGTAAACCTCCGGTTTGCCGCCCGTCTGACCAACCACGACATCAATACGGCCGCCAGGGGGACTGTAGGTAATGGCGTTGCTGATCAGGTTGTCCAACACTCGTTCGGTCATGGCGAGATCGGCATAGGCGGTGGGCAATGCCGGATCGCCGCTTAGGCTTAGCGTTAACTGACTCTCCTGGGCGGCTTGACCGTGCTTCTGAACCACATCGTGCACTAGCTCTGCGAGTGGGAAGGGTTCAGGCACCGGCTGCTTTTCCCTCGCCTCAAGCGCAGCAAGCTCGAAGAGCTCATCCACCAAACGGCTTAAGTTGCGACCCTCTTTGAGGGCTATATCGAGAAAGCGATCCTGCTCCTGGGGGCTGAGGCGGTCACGTCTTAATTTGAGGCTTTCGATATAGCCTTGCATGGAAGCCAGCGGCGTTCTCAAGTCATGGGATACCTGGGCAACCAAGCGGCGACGCTGGGCGTCCTTTTCCTTCAACTGTTCAATCTGATAGGCAATCCGGTTGGCCATATCGTCGAAGGATGCCCCTAGGTAATCGATTTCGTCGCGTACCACGGGCCGCTTGTCGCGCCATCTTGTCGTGTTAAAACCAGCGCTGGGCGAGTTCTGATTCATATTGCTGTTTTCAAATTCTGCTACCAGCCGCGTCAACGATCTCAATCGGCGGGTCAGTAGGTGGAAAATAGTCAGTCCCGCGACCATTGCTACCACCAGGCTAACCAGCAACGCCCAGGCGCTCATTGCGAGTATTTTGCCGCCACGGGCCATGGTTTCCGCCGCATCGTATTCCTCACCCCGCAACACCACATAAAGATACCCTTCCGGCTTATTGGCGGAGGGCACCGGGGTAACGGAAAAGACTTTCTGCCGATCATGGCTGCGAGGGTCATCGCCGAGTAGCGGGTAAAGGCTCATGTCATCCATTAGCCTGCTGATGGGCGCCAGGGAGACCTGATTGCGTTTGATTTTCGCCGGGTCTGCCGAATAGGAGAGGATAGTGCCATCGAGATCCAGCAGGTAGATCTCGATACTAGGGTTAATGGCCATGTAGAGGGCGAACAGTTCTTCCATGGCGCTACGGTCAAGTTCACCGTCGCGGACTAGGTTCCTGTCAGACACTAAGTTCTGGGCCAGATCCTGATGCAGTGCCTGATTGACTGACGCACTGTATTCACGCAGCGAATACAGGCTGATAAAGGTGTACAGCAGGCCGACGGCCAGCAACAGCAAAAACAGGCCGAGGGCGAGCCGGGTGTAAAGTGTTTTCAGCATGGTTTTTTCAGCATGTTTTATTCGCGGAAGCGATAGCCCACCCCCCAAACCGTCTGGATAAATGTCGGGTGAGCGGAGTCCGTTTCGATCTTACCGCGCAGCCGGTTGATGTGGGTATTGACGGTGTGCTCGTAGCCTTCGTGGCTGTAGCCCCACACAGCGTCGAGTAGTTGAACACGACTAAATACCCGCCCGGGATGGTTGGCAAAGTGCCAGAGCAGATCAAACTCCCGCGCGGTGAGTTCGACGGCTTGCTCGTGTATAAACACTCGCCGCCGAACGGGATCAATACGTAGTCCATCGGTGATTAACGCTTCACTGCAGGTTTCCGCGACGGGCGTGGATGCCATGGCATCCACGCGTCGGAATAAGGCCTTCACCCTGGCAGAGAGTTCGGCCACGCTAAAGGGCTTGGTGAGGTAATCATCTGCCCCGATTTCCAGGCCCAGTACACGATCCAATTCAGTACTTTTAGCCGTGAGCATCAGTACCGGAACGTAGCCTGGGCCAGCGCGGATTTCGCGGCAAACTGACAGCCCATCGATGCCAGGTAACATCAGATCAAGAACCACCAGGTCGATTCCCCCTTCACGAAAACGTGCAAGCCCGGTATCACCCCGCTCATAAAGAACGGGGTTCATGCCGAGTTCGGCGACGTGTATACGGAGGAGCTCCCCAATACCCGGGTTATCCTCGATAATCAGTACGTTTCGTGTCATAGGCGCCTGGCATTTAAATGCCCTAGATAAGTGTGTGGCCGAGGCTTACATGCCTTCGCTTTCCATGTCCTCTTCCATTTCCATATCGCCCTCGGACATGCTGTCATCTTGCATATCACTGTCTATGGAATCGCCCATGGAATCGCTCATGGCGTCACCCATTGAGTCGGCCATATCGTCCGAATTCATGTCGCTATTTTCCATCGACTCATGCATGTTGTCTTCCATCATGCCCTCGTCAGACATTTTCTCATCGGCATGGCTGGTCGTTGCTATCAGGCTGAGTAGACAGATGGCAGCGAAGGTAGTGAACTTGTTCATCGTGAGTTCCCCAGGGTTTTAAGTCTGCCATGCTGGCAGGCTTAAAATCATTTTCGATACTCACCATCACAGTAGAATCACGCAGTGTTAAAGAGTGTATCGCGCAAATCTCACAAAAGTGTCACGGGCGGCCGAATGATAGTGCGATAACCACACCAACTCCTTTATTTCAAAAAGCTGGTTGCAACAAGTTAGTTTCACCAAGGAGTCCCCATGGCATCTACCCGCCGTGAACTGATATCACTGATAGAGCAGGGCGTAATACCGCCTGAAGAGCTGACGCGCGCGGTGCAAGCCTCTGGGCTGTACCCATCAAATCGCGCCTGGGCCGTGTTTGTTGATCGATTGCTACTGTGGCTAGGCGGGCTGGCGTTGGCCTTCGCGGTGCTGTTTTTCGTAGCTTATAACTGGGCCGAGATGGGCCGTTGGCTGCGCTTTGGCGTGGTACAGGCAGCGTTGGTGCTGGCGGTAGTTGTCGCCATTTGGCCCAAGGCCAGCCCGATGGTTCAGCGTGTGGCGCTAACATCGGCCACTTTATTGGTGGGCGTGCTGTTGGCGCTGTTCGGGCAGGTGTACCAGACCGGTGCCGACCCGTGGCAGCTATTTTTTACCTGGGCAGTGCTGACGCTGCCCTGGGTATGGGTGGCACGTTTTGAGCTGCTGTGGGTGCTTTGGCTAGGGTTATTGAATTTGGCTATCGGACTCTATTTCCGCACCTGGGGCGGGCCGTTTGGCGTTTTGGCCAGTAGCGATGCCGCACTTTGGGGGCTGTTTGGGGTTAACACCCTGGTATTAATCATCTGGGAGTGGGGTGCTTGTTACCGGGGCTGGCCACGGCAGTGGGCACCACGCTTGCTCGCGGTGGGCAGTGGGGTGCCCATGACGCTGTTAGCGGTGACGTTGATCGCTGATGTCGGCCTCGTGTGGTCGCCAGTGCTGGTGATTTATCCGCTCTGGTTGGCGGCGCTGTATAGCATTTACCGCTATTGGCGGCCTGAGCTGTTTATGATTGCGGGCGGCTGTGTCTCATTGATAACGGTGACCACGCTGTTACTTGCGAGGCTGTTGCTCTGGGAAGGTGATTGGCAGGAGGGAAGCCTACTGTTGATCACCATTGCGGTACTGGCGATGGGCGCCGGGGCCGTAGTATGGCTGAAGCGGCTACATCGGGAGCTTTCCCAGTGACGAACAACGTTAATGATTTAAGCGTTAGGCTCAGCCAAGCGGGTATTCTGTTAAACGAGCCCACTTCCCCAGCGCAACTGCAAACGCCTTGGTTCGTACGGGCATTACAGGCCTTTTCAGGCTGGTTGGCGGCGCTGTTTCTGCTCGGTTTTATCGCCATGGGCGTTGTGTTTGTGGTGGAGAGCCCAGCGGCGTCTATGGGCTTGGGTCTAGCGATGATCGGTGCGGCTTATGGGCTGTTTCGCCGGGCTCGCAGCGATGTGCTGGAACACCTGGCGCTGGCTATTAGCTTGGCTGGGCAACTGCTGGTCGCCTGGGCATTGGTGGCGTGGTGGGAAGCCTCTCCTGACTCGCTTTGGGCGCTGCTGGGGTGGTCTCTCTTTGGTTTACAGTGTGTATTGGCACTGATAATGCCAAGCCAAGTGCACCGCGGTTTTTCTGCCTTTGCCGCCAGCTTGGCTCTCTATATGGCGTTGGCAACGAGTGCTATGGCAGCGGTGGCGAGCGGACTTGTGCTGCTTGCGATCACGCTGCTTTGGCTGAATGAGTTTCGGTGGCCTGGGCGTTTTAAGGATGTGCAAGCGTGGGGGTACGGCTTGCCGTTGGGCCTGTTGGTCATTCAATGGCTGGCTCATAGCGGGCAAGCGTTACCGCTTCTAAATGACATGACGGATAGCGCTTGGGCGGGGTTAACGCCGTGGTTAAGTGTTGCATTGTTAGCGCTGGCGTTGCTGCTGGTTTTTCTTAGCGTGTTTCAGCGCTTTTCTTCATCCAGGGGGCGCTGGGCGGCCTACCCTTGCGCGGCCGCACTGCTCATCGTGTCATTTTATGTGCCGAGTGTCGGGCAGGGCGTGGTGGTGATGTCATTAGGCTTTGCCATTGGTCATCGTGTGCTGGTGGGCGCTGGTGTGCTGTCGCTACTGTTGGGGATTGGCAGTTATTACTACTGGCTGGAGTCCACGCTGTTGCTGAAGTCACTCACGCTATTGGTAATAGGAGGACTGCTACTGTTATTGCGCTGGGCGTTACGCCAGTGGTTAAGCACACCGGTTGCCACGCCAGACGATGGGAGCTTAGACCATGATGCTGAGCGTTAAGTGGTACCGGGCTCTTGTCATTGCGACTACATTGCTGATCCTGACAGTGGTGAACGGGTCAATCTGGCAGAAAGAGCGCCACTTAGCAGAAGGCGAAGTCGTTTATCTGGAGCTGGCGCCAGTCGACCCGCGCTCGTTAATGCAGGGCGACTACATGGCCCTCAACTTTGCACTTAGCAACGATATTCAGCGCGCGCTGCAAAGCCACCATGGCAGCGACACTCCAAAAGCGCATGATGGCTACGCTATCGTGCGCTTGGACGAACAGCGCATTGGCCATTTTCAGCGATTGGCAGACGGCGAGGGCACGCTGGGTAACGACGAACGGCAACTACAGTATCGGCTGCGCAATGGTCAGGTGCGCTTGGCCACCGATGCATTCTTTTTTCAGGAAGGCGATGCTGAACACTATGAGACTGCTCATTACGGCCAGTTTCGTGTGAATACCAAGGGCGAGCCATTGCTGGTTGCTTTGCATGATGATGAGCTGGATCGACTGGGTGAAATAGCTAAGTAATGACTAGCCAGCAAGGCTTTTTGCTTGTTCTTAATGGCTTGCTCTAGTAGCCGGGTGACCATGCTACGCCTTGCACCATGCAGAAAGGTAGGCTGTAATTCGTCCTCCCGCTGACAAGGATGGCCCTGTGATGCAGGTTGGGCTGGCTAGTCATTAGCCTGTCGGCGGTCGGCAACGTGGCCCACCTACTTCACTAAGGTATTTATGAAAGTAAAAAGCTCGTGGTTCGCATGGTGTTTGTTGGTGGTAGCACTAACTTTTTCCAGCCTATGCGCAGCGCAAACTCAAGGAGGAGAGAGCGAGAGCAGTCGATGGTTTACCGTCGACGCCTTGAACTCGGGGCTCGGCGAGCCGCCCGAAGAAGCGAATCGGGTGACGCCCCGTGAGTCAATCAGGAGTTTCCTGGAGCTGACGGATCAAGAGGAGTATGAAGCCGCTGCCCATATACTCAATCTTGCCGAATTCTCGGAAGCAGAGCAGCCAGAGCAGGGGCGTGAACTGGCCCGGCAATTGGCCGAGATTTTCCAACGTGGTGAATGGCTGACTGTTTCTGATCTGCCGGGGCGGGAAGACGCTGTTATTGAAGACTCTTCGGGCCAAAACCCGCGTGTCGGTGAGGCGCGCCGCAATATCGAAGTCTCCTCTATGCAGGCCAGTGGAGAAACTTACGATATTCGTCTAGGTAGGTATCGGGTCGGTGATCAAGAGCCCGTCTGGCTGATCATGCCCATTAGCGTGTCATATATTCCGGTGCTGTATGAGCAGTACGGTCCGTCAATGCTGGAAGGCTACATCCCAGAGCGCTTCCAGGCGTCGTTTGGCCTTTTGCGGATTTGGGAATGGATCGCCATTCCGCTCTTTTTGCTGTTCGTCGGCATGGTGGGGTGGGGCGTTCATCATCTGATAGGGGTGATGTCGAAATGGCTGCCTTCGGGCGTGTCGAGCATTTTTGCCAGCCAGATTGGCATGCCCGCAGCGCTGATTGTGATGTCATTGGTCACCCAGGTACTGCTGGATTATGTCGTGTCATTTTCGGCGGTCGCCACGACGACCTTTCGAGTTCTGTTAATCAGTATTCTTGCCTGGGGAGCTGGCACGATTGCGTTGCGCTTGGTAGATACGATTATGCTGCGTTTAACGCGGCGATTAGTGGGCGAAATTGATGACACGAAACCTCGAGACGAGCGCAGGCTGCTAACCTCTCTCTACGCGCTGCGCCGTATTATTATTCTGATCACCGTGACCGGTGTATCGATTTATATACTGGGACAGATTCAGCTCTTTGAATCCCTCGGCCTTTCTATTCTGGCCTCTGCCAGTGTGTTAGCGGTACTGGTGGGTGTCGCGGGTCAAACGGTGCTGGGTAATATCCTGTCGTCGTTTCAGCTGTCGTTTGCCAAGCCTATTCGTATTGGCGATCTGGTGATTTTTGAAGGCCAGTGGTGTTATGTAGAAGGCATTTTTTACACCTTTATTCGCTTAAGGTCATGGGACGAGCGGCGTTTGATTGTGCCCGTCACCTATTTTACGTCTAAGCCTTTCGATAATTTGTCGGTGAAGAGCACCAAGATGTATCGGACGCTAGAGCTGACACTCCACCTCAGTGCCGATATAGGGTTGTTAAGAGATAAATTCCTCGAAGTAGCCAAAGAGGAAAATAGTGTTATCGAACACCATAAATTGCTGTGTTACGTGACCGCTCAAACAGGAACGGCACAAACTGTCACCTGTTACCTTATGACGTCAGACCCGCTAGCGGGCTGGACGGCAGAGATGAACGTGCGAGAGAGGCTATTGGCGTATATCCGTGATAACCATCCAGAGTGGTGGCCACGTGAAATTGTGGTGATTAGTCACAACGATATTGCTCGTGGGGCGCAAGGAAAAAGCTCGGGGGAAGTGGATAGTGTTGAGGTAAAACCATCTGAATAAAGGGTGTTTGTGCAGCGGCAGATGAGGCTTTCGCGCAGATGATAAATAGACCGCCTAAGAAGTCAGGGATTGTTTTTAGATGCCTTTAGATATCGTGCAGCGTTTGATACCCGGCTGGGGCGTTACTTATGGCCCACCGGGCGATGGCCCTTTTCCAGCCCTCATGTTGCTGCATGGTTCTGAAGGCGCATGGGCGGGGTGGAGCCATCGTGACGCGATGCTATTCGCAGCCCATGGCTTCTTGGCGTTCCCTTATGGTTACTCAAGCGGCGGTAATGCATGGAACGCGGGGCATATTATCGATTACCCACTGGATCGCAGCGTGGAGGCATTTAAAGCCCTACGAGAACTCCAGTTCGTTGATAAGCGGGTAGGGCTGTATGGCATCTCACGCGGCGCCGAGCATGCGTTATTGCTCGCCTCCCTAATGGCAAGAGATAAGATCGAAGGCGCACCTGATGCTATCGCCGCCCACAGCCCACCAGATGTTGTGTGCGGGGCCTTTGATGCACGTAATTTTCGCGATGGAGGGGATCCAGGCTGGCAAGCCTGGGATGTCAGTAAACGCGCCTGGACATGGCGTAATAGTCACGAAGACTTACTGCCGACCACGCCGATCGAAATCGAACGCTACCCTGGGCCGCTGCTGCTTTCCCATGGCACCAAAGACCGAATGTGGTCGGTGGAGATGACCAAGCGCCTGGAAGAACGCCTGCACGAGCATGGCCGTTCCCCAGAAGTGCACTACTACGAAGGTGAAGATCATATACCGAGTAGCTCAGGGCAGAATAAGCATCACGAGTTGCTCCTGGGTTTCTTTTCAAAACACCTGTAAGTCACCGTTCATTATTTTCCCATTCAAAAAGCCCATCTCTGTAGTTAAGAGGCGTAACTGTGATGATGGCTGCCTTTGGGCTTTAAGCAAAGATCCTACTCATTGACAGGGTACAGTGACTATCGAAGATAAATCACTGAGTGCTGTCATAACGCTCTACAAGTGTTAAAAAACCGTCTTCGTCAATGAACCCTTTGTCCCCTGTGATATACCAGCGTTGGCCATCCATTTCGTGGATAGCCTGGGCGGTGCGCTGTGGTTCGTTGAGGTAGCCTTGCATTATCTGGGGGCCGCTAATTAACACCATGCCTGCTTCCCCGGTAGGAAGTTCCTCAAAGCTTTCTGGCTTGACGATTTTAAAACTGGTGCCGGGCAGCGGCATACCCACGGTACCTGGTTTGCTGCCGCGCTGTACCTGCTGGTAATTAACGCCCAGAGCGTCGGGTAGATTCACGGAGGCCACGGGGGCAACTTCGGTAGCGCCGTAGCCTTCATAAACGGGCTTGTGAAACTTCAGCTCAAAACGGGCGCGCGCATCCTCGTCGAGCTTTTCGGCTCCGGCAACTACCACCCGTAGGCTTTCCAGCATCATCGGATGCACGGCTGAATTGCTGACAAACATCGATAGGAAGCTGGACATGCTGAACAAGAGGGTGGCTTTGTGCTTGGCAACGGCGCCAGCAATGCCGGGAGCATCGGCGGGGTTGGCATGGCAGATCAGCGGCAACCCTTCGATTAACGGCAGCAACTGGGTCACCGTGAAGCCAAAGACGTGAAACAGTGGCAGCGACCCCATAACTACATCGTCGCTCTGGGTATTGAGCACATCAGAGGTCTGTTTGATATTGGCCATCAGATTGCGATGGCTCAACATTACGCCCTTGGGAGAGCCGTCGCTGCCACTTGTGAACACGATGGCAGCGGTGGCATCAGCATCGTGACTATGGCAGAAACCATGCTGTATCAGCCATGTCGGTAATAAGCGAACGGCTAGCCAGGTACCCAAGCGCTCGGTGGTGCCAATGTCGCTTTGCAGGTGCTCCAGATAGATCACCTGCTTTCCGGTTAGTAATTGGCTGATGTTTAGCCCGCTCTTTTCCAGTTTCTTCACAAACCGTTGTGAGGTGAAGACGACTGCAATTTCCGCCTGGGAAAGCGCAGACGCGAGCACTTCCTGGGGGGCGGTGTAGTTGAGGTTCACCACCGTTTTGCCGGCCAGCAGTGTGGCCATGTTGGCAATGACGCCGGTGCTGCTGGTAGGAAGCAGCAGGCCGACGTTTTGGCCGGGATTGAGTTTGCGAAGACGTTTCGCCAGTAACAGACTGGCGCTTAACGCCTGGCTGGCATTAAGCGGGCTGCCCAGGGTATCCGTCAAGGCAAGGTCGCTAGGCCGACGTTTGACGGTCTGAATCCAGGCGTTGGGTAGCGTCGGCAGTTCGTCCATGGCTCGCTGCCAGGAGCGCGTTGCCTGTTCAAAAATACGCCGTTTAAGCACATCGGCAGAGGTATCTTTGGGTAGCGGCTTGCCAAACGCGACGATCACCGAACGGTGCAGTGGTGCGTTACGCATCTCTTTTAATTTGCTGGAGGAGCGGGAGAACTGGCTGCCCCATAGGCCACGCAGGTAGAACGGTACGATTTTGACGTCTGGATTTGCCATGTCACAGGCGCGCTCGTAACCACGACGGAATTCGCCCAGTTGACCAGTGCGGCTGATGGCCCCTTCAGGAAACAGACACACCACTTCTCCCGCATTGAGCTGTGAGGCCACATCGGCGAGCGCCTGTTCGGCACCGCTGCCGCGCTCGATGGGAATACAGCCTAGGGCTTTGAAGAACCAGCGGAGGTACCAGCGCTGGTAAACCGATTTCAGCATCACAAAGCGCACTGGGCGAGGGCTGGCGATCTGCACCATGGCCCAGTCCACCCAACTGATATGATTGCCCAGTAGCAGTACGCCACCCTGGGCGGGCAGGTTCTGCAAGCCATGCACATCGACGCGATAGCGGCGGGTCAGCAGGAAGCTCAACAAAAAGCGTACCAGACTTTGGGGCAGTTTGAAGATCGTATAACCGCCGCCCAACATCGCCACGCTAGCGATCAGTAACAGCAGATAGTGGCTATCCACACCCGCCAGCGCGAACAGCGCGGTGAGTACCAAAAAGCCCAGCATGGCGATGTTCTGGATCCAGTTGTTGGCGGCCAGTACGGTGCCTAACTCCTTGTCGGCAGCGTGAAACTGAATCAGTGCATTGAGGGGGACGATAAACAGACCGCCCATGATGCCAATAAAAACAAAATTCACTGCCTGGCTAGCGGGCGTGGTTAACAGCGGCAGGCACCATAAGCCAACGGCCACGCCAATAGCGCCCACGGGGATTAGGCCGGTTTCAATACGGTTGTGAGATAACTTGCTGGCCAACAGTGAGCCCAGCGCAATGCCGATACCGCTGGCGGCTAGAATGCCTTGTAGCACCAGTGTGTTATCGACGTTGAGGGCTTCCTTGGCGTAGGCGGGGAAGGCCGCGAGTAGCACTTGGCCCACTGACCAAAAGGTGGCAAGGCCGATAATGGAGAGCCTGAGGACTGGCTGGCGGGCGATAATCCCCAGGTTATCTTTAAGCGCCGTACCCTTGAGGTAGCGTTGCCAGGTTAGCGGCGTATCGGAGCGGGTGGTTTCATCCAATGGCAGGCGATACAGCGTGATGACTTGGATAGCGCTATTGAGCACTAATAGCCAACCCAGCGGGGCTATTTGGCGTAACAGCTGCGCTGGCGTTTGCTTATCAGACGAGACCCAGGTTTCAAATAGCGCCGTAAAAACCACTGTTCCTGCCAGGATGGCAGCAATGGTGATGGCCTGAATGAGTCCGTTGGCTTCCGCTAGGCGAGGTTTGCCGAACAAGCCTTTTACCAAGCCATATTTGGCCGGAGAGTAGAACGCCGACTGGATGGCGAGAAGTAGCGTCATGGCAAACGCCAACCAAAACCAACCCTGATAGTAAGCAGCGGTAATGCCCAGCGATACCGCTACTGCGGTCCAGGCAGAGACCCGTAGAATACGCACTTTGGGGTAGCTATCGGCTACGTGGCCAGCCGGACTGAACAGCAAGATGAACGGCAGTAGAATCAGCCCATTCACCAGCGCGGTGAGTACTACCTGAGTTTCGCCATCGTAACTTTTGAAAATCGTGTTCTGGATCACGATTTTGTGACCCAGATCCACAAAGGCATTGAGAAAGATAGCGATCAGGTAGGGCCAGGCGCCTGTTACGCGCAGCAGTCGATGCATGAGGTGTCGCCTTGTCATTGCTTGAAAGTCGTGCGGTGCCAGCAGTATACCGCCAATACGCGTATCGGCTTGCGTGAGTTGCTACCCGCTTAGTAAGCCGTCTGGCTACAGCGGATCGTCACGAAAGTGAGCGGCTTCTTGCGCTAGCCACTCGACAAAGCGTGCCACCGCCGCTGGCATTTCACCCTCATCAGGTAGAAGCAGGTCATAGGCGAACGGAGAAGCGAGTGGATACTGCTCCGCAAAAGGGCGTGCCAGAACACCGCTCGCCAGCCGGTCAGCCACCAGCGGGTAGCTGGCGAGTACTACACCTTGCCCGGCAATGGCCTGATCGAGCGCCAGACTATAAAGCGAATAATGGCGTTGATTGGGCGTCTTCTTTATGGCTACTCCGGCGCTTTTAAACCAATCGCTCCAGCTTGGAATGGGATGGCCTGCGTGACTGCACCACTCCACGGTGAGCAGCGTCTGTGCCAGCAAATCGTTGGGGGTCTGTATGCTTGCCTGCGCTAATAGGGAGGGCGAGCAAACTGGAAACAGCGTGTCTTCAAACAGCCGCAGGCTGGTGACACCGGGCCAAGGGCCCTGGCCGTAGCGCAGTGATAAGCGCGCCCTGTTGGACAACCATAGCGGTGGCGTTAAGCGCGCCTCGGCATCTAGCGAGATTTCTATTTCCCGTTCATTCACTTCAAAGTGAGGTAAGCGGGGGAGTAGCCAGAGTTGTAGGAATGAGGGCGGTGCGCTAAGAAGCAATCGAAAGATCTCTTCTGAGTGCTCGGTGACGTTCTGGACGCCGCTGGCGATACGCAAAAGGCCAGCCTGGACATCTTCAGCCAGCATCCGGCCGGCGTCAGTGACATAAACGCCATTGGCGTATCTTTCAAATAGCACTACCCCTAAGTGAGCTTCCAACTGTTTAACTTGTCGACTAACCGCGCCAGGCGTAACCCCTAAGCGATAAGCGGCAGCTTTGAAGCTATTTTCTCGCGCGGCCTCAGTAAATGCGCGTAATGCATTAAGCGGCAGCCTTTCAATTTTCATAGCATGAGTTTTCCTAGGCCTAGGTATATCAAGTAATCGTTTGTAGGCAGTAGCGCTTCCTGATGCAATAGGCGTCTTGATCTTACCGGAGTGCGCAATGAATCATCAAAGGATAGCTGAGCGAAAGCCCGTGGACACCACGGCGGCTTCGCTAATGCTGCTGTTTTGTTTGATATTGGGTTTTCAGCAGGTGGCGATTAAAGGGGTGGCTGAGGATATCTCACCCATCGTGCAGATCGCACTGCGCTCCGCTATCGCAGGTTGCTTGGTGGGGTTGCTCGCCTACTGGCGGGGCATTCACTGGAAGGAGATCAGGCGCCATTGGGCCCCCGGTGTGCTGGTCGGCCTTGGGTTTGCCGCCGAGTTTGCTTTTGTCGCCTGGGGGTTAACGTACACACTGGCCTCGCATATGTCGGTCTTTCTCTATACAGCGCCCATCTTTGCAGCGCTTGGATTGCATCTTTGGGTTCCTGGCGAGCAGCTCTCGACCCGCCAATGGTGGGGCGTTGGCTTGGCTTTTGTAGGCATGGTAATAGCGATGGCACCAAGCGGCACTTACGGCATCGATATTATCATTGGTGACGCGCTAGGCTTGCTCGCAGGACTCTCGTGGGCTGCCACTACTATCGTCATCCGCAGGACATCGCTTTCTGAAGCACCAGCAGAGCTCACCCTTAGTTATCAATTAAGCATAACGGCGCTGTTATTACTGCCGTTCGCGGCTCTTTCGGGGCAATTGTTGAGCGCGAAGTTTACTTCCATAGCTGTCGCTAGCCTTGGCTTTCAGGCACTGATTATCTCGTTTGCGGCTCTGATGCTGTGGTTCACGTTGCTGCGCCGTTATCGTGCGTCGCAGTTGGGCGTGTTCTCTTTTCTAGGCCCGCTTTTTGGCGTCCTTTTTGGTACCCTATTGCTCAACGAGCCGCTCAGTATCAATTTTCTATTGGGGGGTGGTGTTATTCTAGTTGGCATTATCCTGGTGACGCGCTGATTCGTGCGTTGATCACGGCTGTCTTCTCTCCTTTTTTGATTGGCAATGAACTTCCCTTATGAAGCTGAGCGTCTTATGAGTACCGCCCCTTTTCATGCACTGGAATGCCCGCTGGATGGTGAACCGCTTCGGCTTTCGGACAATGTATGGCGTTGTGCGGCTGGGCACAGCTTTGATATTGCCAAGCAGGGGTACGTTAACCTTCTGCCTGTGCAGCAGAAGCGCTCCCATGACCCCGGCGATAGTAAAAACATGGTGGCAGCCCGGCAGCGTTTTTTAAACGCGGGCCTCTACCAGCCCATTGCAGATGCAGTCAGTAACGCCGTACTGCGCCATGTTGATGTGCCGCCTACGTCAAGCAGCTCGCCGCTAAGTTGTCTGGACGCAGGCTGTGGGGAGGGCTATTACCTGCGTCAACTGGCCCGCGCCGCACCAGCCCAGGCATCACTGGCGCTGATGGGGTTAGATATCTCGAAATGGGCAGTGCTCGCCGCGGCGAAGCAGGATAATAAGCAGACGCCGACAAGTCGTTGGGTGGTGGGTAGCAACGCACACTTACCCGTAGAGGCGGGAACACTAAATAGCGTTCTGTGTATGTTTGGCTTTCCTGTATATAGCGAATTTTCCAGGGTGTTAAAAGCCGGTGGAGTGCTGCTCCAAGTTGAGGCGGGGCCAGATCATCTGCGAGAGCTACGGGAAATTATCTATCCCGCATTAAAGCCTGAGCGTTCAAATGAGGGGGGAGTGCCGGAAGGTTTTGTCTACCAAAGCAGCGACAACGTGCGTTACACGCTAACGCTAAAGGGAGCTGAGGAGATCGCCGATTTATTGGCGATGACACCGCATCTTTATCGGGCCAGTGCGGAAGGGCGTGCGCGGGCAGCGGCGCTGGAGACATTAGTCACTACGGTGGATGTGCGAGTAGTACAGTGGCTTCGAGTTTAGCCGTTACTTAAAGCAGAGGCTGTTGATGCTCTGTCGTACTTCTCACATTAGCGTACTTGTCACATTGGCGTATTTGTCACGTTAACAGTGCCCAAACGCAACAAGGCCCGCATAAGCGGGCCTTGTCGTTCGAACCTCGGAAGGTTCGAGCAAATTCTAAAGCGCTATCTCTTGAGAGACTTAGGCTTAGGAAATTTGCTTGATGTTTGAAGCCTGAAGGCCTTTCTTACCCTGGGTAACGTCAAAAGAAACGTTAGCGCCTTCTTGCAGGGTTTTGAAGCCGTCTGCTTGAATTTCAGAGAAATGGGCAAACAGGTCATCGCCGCCGTCAGAAGGAGCAATAAAACCGAAGCCTTTAGTATCGTTAAACCACTTAACTGTGCCAGTAGACATAGTAAAAATCCTTTCGCGCAATGCGCTTTGTAAAGTTCCTGGTATCACCCAGATTAATAGCGGATAAAACAAGGAATACAATTACAGTCTTGCCGAAAGATTTTGTACACGTCTATCTCGTACATTTCTAAATCTTTTTCGTACACTTCTGAAACCATGCTTGCTTGCTAACCAACTGGCGCTACAGTGTCATGAAATGTAGCTCGTGTCAAACCCTTTGCTGATTATCTTACCTTTGCGCTCACTAAACAGCCTCTATTGCCAGCCCACTTTCCACACGCTGTCATCTTTTAAGCTTTGCCAAGGCACAATGAGCTCGCGATGAGAGTACACCGCCTCAATCACGACCTCTACTACGTTCTCTTCTTCATCTCGCAGCAGCTGGGTAACTATAAAGTGCTTCTCTTTATTGCTTGGCTGGGCAGCCGTCCATTTGCTGTGATGTAGCTTGCTCGGATTGATCGTATGCATTGACGTTCCTTGGCAAAGATATCTCGTGTTAGCTGCCATCAGTGATTATGCACTGACTATTGCACTTACTGTTGTACCCAGTTTTCAATGCCAAGCTCTGCATTTAGGCTTCTTAGGGTCTCGGTGCGTTCGCGACCGTTTTCAGAGTGACAGCCAGTATCGTGTTCAAGCACCGCTTGGGCGCCATCCTGGTTAACCCAGGTCACTGTATAGTTAGGCAGGTCGGTGGCACGGGGTTCGCAATCAAGGGTTTGCTGCGTTGTTCCCATGTCGGGTTGCATTGCAGCTAGTCGCTCTTGCAGCGAACGAAAAACAGTCGCGTTGCCTGCCTGAGTGCGCTCACCTTCCACGGCCGTGTGGCGTTCACCTGTGTAGCGGGTCGTACCATCCGCCTCAACTGCAACGCGATAGACAGGGCAGGTGCCGTAGCAAGGGCCTACTTCATAACGGATTTCAGCCAGGCTGTTTTCGCTGGTCGTGGCGGAATGTTGAGCGCAGCCCGCTGTCATTAGCGCCAATGTGGATACCGTTAAACAGGCGAGAGAAAAACGCATGCGAAAACTCCTTTTCTTGTAAAGATAATCTGACTTGATACGTTAGTTGCAAAGGGCTTCATTAGTGCCAGCAATACTCAATGCTTGAATTAGGGTTTGTACGAAAAGTCGGCGAGCGCAGGCAGTTTTCGTACAAAGCCTAGAGCATTTGGCTTTGCAGTGTATGTTAACGCCATCCGTTTCCATAAAGTAATCGCTAAATTAACAAACATGCACAAGGCTGTGCATGTTTGATGCGTCTGAGCTACATAAAAACCGCCGGGATAAAAAGCCACCGGGCCTTCATCATCGATGAAAGCCGGGCGGCTTTGACAGATTACTCTTGGCGATATAGCACCATGCCGCCGTGATAGAGCACGTCATTGATGAATTCTCCATCAGCGGTGAAGCCGGTGTCATCCCAGTATTCGATGTAGTTATCCGTTACCCGGTAGCGGCCCTGGTAAGCGCTTTCGCGTTCGCCCCGTGCCTCGTCGTAACGATTGTTGGGTAAAAGCTCATGTCGAATTCGGCCATCTTCGGTTACCCACATACCAACATAGGGATGGTCTGCCATGTCGGTTTCTCCTGTGTCATGGGATGTTTGCGCCGTTGTCAGTTCTGGCATAATAGTGATAATGCCAGCGACGATCAGGGCGCGTTTCCAGTAAATGGGAAGCTTGGTGTCTTGCATGTGAAATCACTCTTTCTAGGCATCGCACCCGGTAAGTCGCTCGGGTGTGACGTATGCGGTGTTATAGGCTAGCGGTGGGGCGCACGACGATGTCGCTGGTATCGACATCGTCCGGTTGATTAATCGCATGGGCGATCGCTGAGGCAATGGCGTCGGGTTTAAGTGCAATCTGTCGATAAGTCACCATGGCTTCAGCCGCCTCGGGATCCGTAATGGTATTCGCCAGTTCGGATTCAACGACGCCGGGGTAAACACAGGTAACGCGGATTTTATCGGTTTCTTGGCGTAACCCATCGGAAATAGCGCGAACCGCGTATTTAGTGGCGCAGTAGACCGCCGCCGTTGGGACGACCGTGAATCCGCCTATAGAAGAAACGTTGATGACCTGGCCGCTCTCCTGTGCTTGCAGGGTAGGCAGAGTGGCGGCGATGCCATTGAGGACGCCACGAATATTGACGTCGATCATTTGGTTCCACTCATCGACTTTGAGCGATGCCAACGGCGAGAGCGGCATAATTCCAGCGTTATTGACGATGACATCGATGCGGCCATGCAACGTAAGAGCGTAATCTGCGAAGGCCTGCATATCTTCCAGGCTGGTTACATCCAGCGCCCGATAGTCGACTATGCCACCCTCGGCGCGAATGGACTCGGACAGAGCTTTCAAGCGATCGCCCCGGCGTGCGCCGACCACGAGGCGGTGGCCTTGACCCGCTAGCCAGCGAGCGGTGGCTTCACCGATACCGCTGCTAGCACCGGTCAATAAGACAACTTTTGAAGGATGAGTCGTTGATGATTGGCTAGTGATTGAAGGGTTAGTTGCCGTCGTCATGTAATGATCCTCTCGTTTATTTACTACCGGGAGCAGATTAACGAGCGGCAGCAAAAGCCAATAGAGGCGATCCTACTGCATGCTTGCCTAATCCTATGGCGTGCAGATAAAGGCAGGCTGAGAGGGCTGTGCCAAACTACCATGATAGCAACCTAAGTTTTCAATCGACCCGTAGGGATTTAAATGACACGTATATGGAAGGCCTATTGTCAGGCATCGCTGATTTTACGCGTCACCATCGCACTGGTGCTGGGCGTTGTGGTCGGGCTGGTGGGCGGTGAACCGGTAGCGGTTTGGTTAGCACCGTTAGGCGATTTGCTGCTTCGGCTGCTTACTTTTCTGATTGTTCCGATTGTGCTGTTTACGCTGATGGTGGGTGTGAACCAGTCACGAGAGGGCAGTGCAGGACGTATTGGCGGCAAGGTATTTGGTTACTATTTAGCGTCATCGGCATTAGCGATCACCGTGGGTTTAACTATCGCTTCCCTGTTCAATCCGGGTAGCGGAATGAGGCTGGAGGAGGAAGCCAGCTTCTCGGTGCCGGATAACCCTGGCGTTATGGATGCCCTGCTTAATATCGTGCCCAGTAATATTATCGGTGCGTTTGCCGAGCTCAATATGCTGGGTATTATTTTTACAGCGCTGGTGTTTGGCATCGCCTTGTTAAAAATGCGGCAGTCTGAACGTCAGCAGGCGATGGGCGAACGTCTGTATGAGGTGATTGAAGCGCTCAATGAGGTCACCTTAAAAGTGATGTCTGGCGTCTTGCACTACGTGCCTATCGGCGTGTTTGCGATTGTCGCCGAAACGGTAAGTCAGCAGGGGTTGGAAACGCTGCTATCGCTGGGCGATATGGTGGTGGTGCTGTATATCGCACTCGCCGCTCATTTGCTGATTTATTGCGGCATCATGCGGCTATTTGGTGTGAAGTTACGTACTTTCTTTCGTGAGGCCCGCACGCCGATGGCGACGGCGTTTGCGACCCAAAGTAGCTCGGGAACATTACCACTCACCATTAATGCGGCCCACCGGTTAGGGATTTCCAAAAGTATCTATGGCTTCAGTCTGCCATTAGGCGCTACGTTAAATATGGATGGCGCGGCGATTCGTATCGCGATTTCGGCGGTCTTTGCTGCCAACGTGATTGGCGCGCCGCTGGATTTCATTAGCATGGTGCAGATAGTGCTGATTGGCACGTTGGTGTCGGTGGGTACCGCCGGCGTGCCAGGCGCTGGGATCATTATGATCGCGACCGTGTTTGCCCAAGTGGGGCTGCCAATAGAGACGGTTGCGCTGCTCACTGCCATTGATGCATTGGTAGGTATGGGGGCTACGGCGCTTAACGTGACAGGCGATTTAGTGGGTACCTCCGTTATCGCCCGAAGCGAAGGCGAAGAGCTGAAAGAGACAGCTCTGGAAGATACGTCCGCCACGGCAAAGGTGTAGTAAGTAAGGGATAGTAAGTCAGCGCCGTTGATTTAAAGGAGGACTCACGATGAATGATCGAGAACTCACCTATCTGAGACGTGCCATTGAACTGGCTGAAGAGGCCCTTGAGGCAGGCGATGAGCCCTTTGGGAGTGTGCTTGTAAGTGCTGACGGTGACGTGTTGGCAGAAGACCGTAACCGCATTGCCGGTGGTGATTCCACCCAACACCCTGAGTTTGCTCTGGCACGCTGGGCAGCACAGCATATGACGCCAGAAGCGCGAGCAGCGGCGACTGTCTATACTTCAGGCGAACATTGCCCCATGTGTGCTGCTGCCCATGGCTGGGTGGGGTTGGGGCGTATTGTTTATGCGAGCTCATCGGAGCAGCTAAGTAGTTGGCTTGCGGATTTAGGGGTTGGGCCGCCACCTGTTGCCACTTTGCCTATTCAACAGGTGGTACCTGGGCTGAAAGTAGAAGGCCCTATTCCTGAGCTTGATGAAAGCGTGCATGCACTGCATCAGCGTCGACATGGACACCCTTAGTTAATGTCACAAAAAAGCCGCCTAAGCGTTAGCTTAGGCGGCGTCATACTCAATCAGCAAACAACTTCAAATGCTAGTGCTTCAAAATCACATAAAACGCATGGATGATGCCCGGAATGAAGCCAAATAGCGTTAGGATAATGTTCAGCCAGAAATGCCCTTTAAAACCGACCTCAAAAAATACGCCGAGTGGGGGAAGTATAACGGCAAAAATCATCTTAATCGGATCAGTCGCTGTAAACGCCATGAAGCCTCCTTTGCTTTCAGGGGTGTAACTTGTACAAGTGTAGGCACTGTCGGAAGTTTTATCCAGGCCTTGGTGAATAAGCTGAGACTGACCCAATAGAAAATCGTTCATTTACACTTTCACTTTCCACTAACACTATCTGGGAGGGACCCCATGCCCAACGTAACATTAAAAGTCACCACCGCGTCTTTAGGGGTGTTGAGCTGCTTTGTAGCAAGTCAAAGCTGGGCTCAAGAGGGCCCGACGAACAACACTAGCCTGGCCACCGTGGAGGTGACCGCGCCTCGTTTGGCGCGTGAGCTATATGATACGCCCGCGGCGGTTTCCACCATTGACCGCGAAGCCATTGCGCAAGGCCAGCAGCGCACGCGATTGGATGAGTCTCTGGTGCGGGTGCCGGGTGTTTTTTTGCAGAACCGCGATAACTTTGCACAGGGACAGCGTATTTCCATCCGCGGTTTTGGTGCGCGCGCGCCGTTTGGCGTACGCGGGATTACCGTGATGGTCGATGGTATTCCCTACACGCTGCCGGACGGTCAGGCGCAGTTAGATGCCATTGACCTGGACAGTGCCGAGCGTATTGAAGTCATCCGTGGGCCTTCTTCGGTGCTTTATGGCAATGCGGCAGGCGGAGTGATTGATATCACAACAGCGGATGGGCGCGATAACCCTGGTTCAAGCGTGCGTACCGAGGTGGGAAGCGATGGCTACCGTAAGGCGGTCGTGCAAACCGGTGGCGCCCAAGGGGATTGGTCGCACCATGTGAGCTTTTCAGCGCTTAATGTCGATGGCTATCGAGAGCAGAGCTCCACGGAAAAGTACCTGCTGAACGCCAAGCTACGTCGCGAATTAGGCAGCGACCGAGCGTTAACCGCGATTATCAATCTGCTCGATAACCCCCGCTCTGAAGATGCGGGGGGCGTTACACGTGAAATCGCGAGAAATGATCCACAAGGTACAGTCGACTCAGAGTTTTATTCCCCTACACGTCTCGACTCAAGGCAAAGTGTTGATCAGCAACTTCTTGGTTTACAGTACGAAGATTTGTCCGCAGGCCCGGGCGAGTTCTACTTAAAAGGTTTCGTCGCCCAGCGTGATTTTGAGCAGCAGTTGCCCTATGTGGGCGATAGTCGCATCGGCTACCAACGTGATTACCTGGGCGCGAGTGCCGAGTATCATCATGAGATCAGCCTGGGCAGCCTACCGCTGAGCTATATCACCGGCGTTGATGTGGCCCGCCAAGACGACGATCGTTTCCGCAATAATGTAGACGGCGGAGGTGTGGTGGGCGAGCAAGCGGCTGAAGAGACCCAAACCGCGACTTCGGCGGGGGTGTTTGCCCAGGGTGATCTAGCATTGACCGAGCAGGTAACGCTCTCGCTGGGTGCGCGCTTCGATAGGGTGGAATTAGAAATAGATGATCGCTATCTGGCCGATGAAGGTGGCGATCAAAGTGGCGAGCAAACCTTCAATGAGTGGAGCGGTTCGGCAGGTTTAAGCTATCGTTATCGCCCCCAGCATCAAGCCTATATCAATACCGGCACGGCGTTTGAAACCCCGACATTCTCAGAGTTTGCAAACCCGGTGGGTGGCGGTTTTAACCCGGGTGTTAAGCCACAAAAAGCGTGGAGTCGTGAGGCTGGCTTGCGAGGTTATGTGGAGCCGCTCGCGATGGATTATGACCTGGCGCTGTTTTCAGTACGCGTACGCAATGAGTTAGTGCCCTATGAGTTGGAAGAAGACAGCCGTACTTTCTACCAGAACGCGGGTGATACTGATCGTGATGGTATCGAGCTGGCGCTCGGTTGGCAGTTGGCCGACCAGTGGCGGTTGGATAGCGCCCTGACGCTGGCGCGCTATGAGTTTGATCAATTTGCCACACCAACGGAAAGCTTTGGTGGCAACCGCATCCCCGGCTTACCCGAACAGACCTGGGTCAACCAGCTAACCTGGCAAGGGAGTGATGAGCGCTTTGCGACCCTGGAAACCCAATACGTGGGTGACTTGGTGGCGGATAACACTAATGATACTGAGGTCGATAGTTACTGGCTGTTGAACCTACGCGTAGGCGATGGTTGGCAGTTGGGCAGTGATACGCGATTAAATGCTTATGTTGGCGTGCGCAATCTATTGGATGAAGAGCACTACGCCAACGTACGCTTGAACCCTGATCCTGATTTCGGCCGTTTCTACGAACCCGCGCCAGGACGCAGTGTTTATGGCGGCTTAGAAGTACGTTTCTAAATGCTACATAAATAAAATAAAAACGGGCGGCCCATTGGGTCGCCCGTTCTCGTTGGTGAGTCTATTAGCTCGACCGGTTACTCAGGCAGCGCGTAGCCAATCACGTAATCACCCATCTTGGTGCCAAAGGTGCCGTGACCACCCGCCGTGACCACGACGTACTGACGACCATCTTCGCCGGTGTAGGTCATGGGGGTGGCTTGGCCACCTGCCGGCAGGCGCGCTTTATACAGCTCTTCGCCAGTGGTGATGTCGTAACCGCGCAGGTACTGATCCAGCGTGCCGCTCAGAAACGATACACCGCCCGCAGTAGTGATCGGGCCGCCGAGTGCGGGAACACCGACATTCAGCCCAATCGGCAGGTCGAACGGCATGCTGTCGCGTGTCGTACCATTACGGTGTTTCCATGCCACTTCTGCGCTTTGTAGATCGATACCGGCCACATCGCCCCATGAGGGCGCTTGGCAGGGCAGGCCTAGCACGGAAAGCAGTGGGCCAAGCTCAACGGCATAGGGGGCGCCTGCATTAGGCTGCAAACCCTGCTCGCTAGCCGAACCTTGTCCTTCTTCTACCTCTTCGCGAGGTACCAACTTGGAAACAAATGCCAAGTATTTAGCGCCGGTGAATAGTGCTTGGCGTTCAGGGTCAACGGCGACGCCACCCCAGTTCATTACCCCGACATTACCCGGATAAACAATACTGCCTTCCAACGAAGGCGGTGTGTACTGTCCTTCATAACGCAACGAGTTGAACTGAATGCGGCACATCATCTGGTCAAACGGTGACGCCCCCCACATGTCGCGCTCGGTGAGCGGGGGTGGCAGTAGGTTAAGCGCTGAGCGTGGCTGGGTTTCGGCTGTCCAATCACCTTCAACAGCGCCTTGCGGCGCAGGCACTTCTTCGATGGGCACGATTGGCTCACCGGTTTCACGGTTCAAGACGTAAAGGCTGCCTTGCTTGGTCGGTTGAATCACCGCGGGCTGGGTACCTTCATTTGTGGCCAGGTCAATCAGCACCGGTTGCGCAGGTGTGTCCATGTCCCACAGGTCGTGGTGAACGAACTGGTAAACCCATTCCACTTGGCCATCTTCTAGATTAAGGGCTACCAGACCTGCGCTATAGGTTTCATCGTTTTCACTACGGTTAGCGCCATACTGGTCAGGCGTCGCGTTGCCCATGGGCAGGTAGACCATGCCGAGTTCTTCATCGACGCTAATCGGCGCCCATACGTTAGGCGAGTTACGTGTGTAGGTTTCGCCTTCAGCTAGTGGTTCGGTGTCATCGGGGTTGCCGCTATCCCAGTTCCACACCAACTCGCCGGTATGCACGTCGAAAGCGCGAATGACACCAGAAGGCTCATCAGTGGAACTGTTGTCGGTAACGTGTCCGCCAAGAATAACCAGGTTTTCCGTTACCGTTGCAGGCGAGGTGGAGTAGTAACCACCAGGGTCGAAGTCGCCAATATTGTTGGTCAAGTCGACTTCACCATTCTCGCCGAAGTTGGCGCACCGTTCACCTGTGTCGGCATTCAGCGCAATTAAACGTGCATCAGCGGTGGGCAGGTAAAGCCTGCGTGGACACATGACATCCGTTTCGCTGAGCATGGGTTGCGCGTTACCTGCGCCTTCAGCACCAAACATCAAAGACAGGAACGAGAGGTCCAGGCTGAATATATCGCTGTTATCGAAAATGTCGAATGAGAGCGCGGTATCACTCGTCGCGGCACTATTGTTGCCGGTCTCGTTGCCGTCTGCTGCTTCGCTAGTGTCTGAGCCAGCCGCGTAATTAGCTGCATCGTAGTAGGCGAGGCCGCGGCAGGTCATATGGGCCCAGAGCGAGAAATCCTCGGCACCCAGCGTGCTAACCTCTGGGTCAAACTCCCACAATGTTTCCCCTGTTTCCGGGGAGAGCGCCATCGCGCGGCTGTGCGAGGTACAAATATATAGGCTGTCGTTTACTTTAAGCGGGGTATTCTGGTTGGTGATTTCGGGCGGCGCGCTGGGCCCCGCCACGTCACCGGTTTGAATGCGCCATACCTCTTCCAGTTCACCGATGTTGTCAGGCGTAATCTGTTCAAGCGATGAGTAGTGAGTGCCTGCATTGGTGCCGCCATAGGCAGGCCAGTCGTCTCCCGCTACTTGCGCAGGGTTAACGGTGCTAGCCGCTTCGTTGGGGTTGGAGATCGTCCCTTCGATTCTGTCTGGGTCGCTCAGCTGACTCGCAATAGCCACCAAGATGGCAGCAACAATGCTACCTGCCAATGCCAAGCTGCCGCCCCGTGAATGTAACGGTTTACGCCACCAGGGAAGCAGTAGAATAATCCCGATTAGACAGAGAATCGCAACGCGTGGCACCAACTGCCACCAGTCTAAGCCGACTTCCCATAACGCCCATACGAGCGTCGCAAACAAGATAAGCGCATACAGCCAGAGCGCTGCGCCCTGGCGCATGGCCAGTAAAACACCGCTGGCGATAACGCCTATGCCGGTAATTAAATAATAAGCACTGCCGCCTACGCTAAGCAGCTTGCCGCCGCCAATGGCCAAGGCAAGTCCCGCCGCAACTAGCAAAAGGCCAAGCAGTAATAGCGGCCATCTGCTGTGCGTACGTGAGTGTTCATCCATGAGGTAACCCCTATTTAACAACGAGTGAATGCCACTTGGCAGTGGCTGCTAAGCGGCGATTCCGCAAAGTGCCCTAACCCATCAGCAAGGCCGATGGGTTAAAACACATCTCAATAGCTAATCGATTTTAATAATCAATTCGCTTTTGGTCTAATGATTTCTGGTTGGCCAGTGCGAACAATGATCAATAAAAAAGCCGCACTATCAACGTAGCGCGGCTTTTGGGGGGTGGGGTAGGGAGCACCTGTAAGTTTAATCTAACGCAACGATTAGCTGTCTAGTTTGACCAGCATCTTACCGGTATTGCCGCCCTCAAACAGGGCTAAGAAAGCCTCTGGGGTGCTCTCTAAACCCTCTTTCACGGTTTCTTTATAAGCCAGTTTGCCAGCGGCGACTTGCGGGGCCACTTCGTTTAGGAAGTAGGGATAACTCGACCAGTGATCCGCCACGATAAAGCCCTGCATTTTAGCTTTACGGGTGACCAGTTGCGACAGGTTGCTGGGGCCTGGAGTGGGCTCTGCGTCGTTGTAACTGTCGATCATACCGCACACTGCGATTCTGGCGCCTTCATTTAACTGGCTGAGGGCAGCTTCCAGGCAAATGCCACCCACATTTTCATAATACACATCAATACCGTTGGGGCTTGCGAGCTTAATGGCGTCGCTTAATTCATGCGCATTGCGATCGCGATAGCTGACCGGTTCGACACCCAGTGACTCAAGCCAAGCGAGCTTATGGGCAGCGCCTGCAATGCCCACTACATGGCAGCCTTTTGCTTTGGCTAACTGAACCGCCAATGAGCCAACTGCACCGCTGGCCGCACTGACCAGAACGTTATCGCCCGGTTTGCACTCAGCAATCAAATTAAGACCGGTCCAGGCGGTCATGCCGGGCATGCCTAACACACCCAGGTAAGCCTGTTCAGGAACATCAAGGTCGGGTAGTGGCGTCACCCCTTGGGCAGGCAGTTGGGCAATATCACGCCAGCCGCCCATATGGCTGACACGATCGCCCACCTTGAGGCTTGCGTCATTGGATTCGATCACTTCGCCAATGGCGCCGCCTTCCATGGGTTGGCCGAGTTCAAATGGGTCTACATACGTGCGAACGCCATTCATGCGGCCCCGCATATAAGGATCCACAGAGAGCCAGCGATTACGAATTCGCACTTCTCCGTCGGCTAGCTCAGGCAGCGTTTGCGTCTCCAGTTTAAACAGAGAGCGATCGGGTAGGCCCTTGGGGTAATCAGTAAGCGTATAAAACTGTGACTGCATAAATGCCTCCTGCGAATAAATGGCGCCTTGAGCTATCTGTTTCAGCTAAGCGCGTTGAACTCCTTGCAGCATAGAGACCATTAGCTTGCTTGCAAGTTCGCCATGCATGAGAAAGCGGTAGGAGATAAAGCACCTCAAAAGAAACAGGGCGACCATTGCTGGTCGCCCTGTATTTATAGAGTGGCACTATTTTGACTGGTTTACTGTCGCATTAATTAGGCTAAGGGGTATCACACACCAACCAAGAATGTGTTATCCGTTAATCCAACAGCGTTACCATAACCGGTGCTGTACCGCGGCGTAGCATGCCAAGCTTCACTGCCGCGCGTTTGGATAAATCAATAATGCGCCCTTTAACGAAGGGGCCGCGGTCATTGATCATTACTTCTACCTTTTGCCCCGTGTCCGGGCGCGTCACCAACACCTTCGTGCCAAACGGCAAACTAGGGTGGGCGGCTGTCAGTGCCTGCTGGTCAAAGGGCTCTCCACTCGCTGTGGTGGCTCCTTGAAAGCGGTCACTGTAAAAGGAGGCGACGCCTTCCTGTGTATCTGTTTCGTGTGCGAAAGCACTATTAGCAGCGCTACCAACTACTACCGCTGCCAAACAAATCGTTCGGATCAGTCGTTTGTGGGCTCCCATAGGAGTACCTCAGTTTTGCGTATTACGGATCCCGCATTCTTTGATGAGGTGCCGAGTAGGCCTTGCGATAGTACCCTTGTCGTTGCGGGTCAGCAAGCTTTGAGAAGATCGACGCAATTAGGTTCAATTTCAAGATTTTTTAATCGCAATGTTCGTGCCCTTGAGTTTCAGTGACTTATCAGTCCAAGGGTTAAGTTAGTAAAAATACAGATTTGTGCAATGCAGTATTTTTTATCAAACGCTCACTTGATTTCGCTAAGCATCTTATAATCACGTTTGCTTAATTTATTAATGATTGTCATTACAACTTAACAAGGGATCGTTCATGGCTAAATCGGCTTCGCTAGCATTTGTATTGGTGGCGTTGGGCGGCGCTACCGTCGGTTTTCTGGCTGCTCAGGTTATTCCCTTGCAGCTGCAAACTGCTGAGGATAAGCCCACCAAGAGGCTCATACTTACAGAGCCTTTACGCGGGGAAATAACCTTGGCGAGCGAACTTAACGGGAACGATGGCAGCCGCTTTGTGCGCTATGCAATCTCGCTAGAAGAAGATGAAATTGTTGAAATCTCTCTTGATGGTGCCTTGGAAGGCGTTGTGGCCCTTTACGATGATCAGCTGCAGTTGCTCGATAATGCGCCTGTTGTGCGCCACCGCATCGAAGAAAGCGGTGATTATGTGGTGGTGGTAAGCGGGGCCGATGCTTATAGCTATGGCCCATTTACCATTGATAGCCGCAGCGTAGAGCTCACCGATGCCGACACGGTGACAATAGGCGAACCATTCGACAGCTGGTTGCAGGGCGATGCCGATGAAATAGCGCTGAACATAGAAGAGGCGGGTCTTTACCAGCTTGAAATGCGCTCTGATGATTTTGACCCCTATTTAGCCATAGAAGGACCCAACGGCTATACCCGTGAAGATGATGACAGCGCCGGTGATTTAGACGCCCGCATTGCCGATTTCTTTGAGCCCGGTGAATACACGCTGACCGCGCGCAGTGCTTATGACGATGGCAATGGTGTTTATACCCTTTTAGTGGCGCCTCACGAATTACCGGGCGATGGCGAGCTGCGCAACGAGGGGTCACTCACTGCCGATGGATCGCTAAGTGGTTGGTACAGCGGTGAACCACTGATCTATCAGCTGGAGCTGGAAGAGAGCTCGTTGGTTACCATAGAAATGCGCTCCGCTGATTTCGATACATTGATTGAAATTAGTGGTCAAGGCGTTGCAGCCAGCGACGACGATGGCGCAGGGGGCACCGATTCCCGTCTTCAAGAGCAATTGCTGCCTGGTACTTACACAGTAAGCGCAAGCGGTTTTAGCGCTACCGGCAGCGGTTTGTTCGAATTAAATGTGGAAATGGAACCGACGGAAATTCCTCCTGAGCTGTAATGACTAGCTCACTTATCCCGGTAAATCTATTTAAACCAGCTAGGCTGAAGAGGCATTGCCAAAAGCACGCATTGTGTCTGCTTTAGCACTGTTTACTGCAATTCAATAATAGGCATGGATCGCTTATGAACCAACAAATCAAAACACACCGCTCAGCACGTTTAATGGTGGTTGACCCGCAAGGCCAGCTACTGCTTTTTCGCTATCATGATGAGCATCAAGCGCCTTTTTGGACCACCGTAGGCGGCGAATTGCTTGAGGGAGAGGATTATCCCAGCACGGCAATGCGCGAGCTGAAGGAAGAAACGGGGTTGACCTGCCCCATCGGCCCGCTATTGCGCGAACGAGATGACATAGGCGCCGTGGCAGGCTCTCCGCCAGCCCGCTGGCTTGAACGCTACTTTCTGGTGCGCTGCCCGCCAATGGCTGAAATTGCCACTGCCCAGTGGAGCGATGAAGAGCCTTCTACTGTTCATGCCAGGCATTGGTGGACGCTGGAAGAGATGCGCGAGGCCGACCCCGCGCTTTTTAAACCCGGGTGGTTACCTGAATTACTCGACGACATTCTATCTAGCGAGCCAGTGACTAAAGTAGCCGAGGTGAATCTGTTTAAGTAAGCCTAGCGGCCAGCTTTAAGGCAGCCAACCACCACCAGCACTGCCGCTGTGGGTAAGCGCCAGTCGAGCACACTCATGCCTGCTAGAACCAGTAGCAGGGCGGCCAGAATCGGCACGCCATACGCTAAGCTGCCCACTAGGCTGGCGTGCCCCCAGCGGAGTGCTTTATCCCATGCCACCATGGCCACGCCGTAAGGGCCTAACCCCAGTGCAATGCCTGCTAGTAACGCTTCCCCGCTGGGTAAAGGGAGTTGTCCTTCAAGTAGCAGGCTAGCGGCCACGGCAATAGCACAAGCGATCAGCAGCAGTCGTGGCAGTAGCGGTGTCAACGCCACTGGGGCTGCCTGGCTGAGCCATGAATAGAGTGCCCAACAGCAGGCAGCCAGCAGCGCTAGAGCATAGCCAGTGGTGGCGCCCCCTAATCCGCCGCTGATGGCTTGAGGAACCAGCAGTAACGCTGCGCCTGAAAACGCTATCAGCGCACCGACAACGCCTGCGATGCGCAGACGGCCAAAGCGGCTCCACTGACTCAGCAGCACAAAGAGCACTGGCCAGGTATAAGTAATCAGCGCCGCTTCAGCGGCGGGCGCTAGCCGCATACCAATAAAGTAAGTACTCACAGCACCAAAAATAAGCAACGGGATGCCCACCCAGACACTTAACTTCCAACCCGCGCCGCTGGCAGCAACATTAACGCGGCGGCTCAGCGGTAGCGTTGCCAGCGCCCCCGCAAGCAGTGTTACTGCGGTTAGCTGTAAAGGTGGCGTCGCCTTGGCAAACTCTGCCAGCAGCGGCGCTGCACTCCAAAGCATCACGGCCACCAGTGCCGCACCAACACTGTACCAACGTGGAAAAAGGGCGGGGGAGTGAGCGCGATGCATCGGAAGTCTCCTTGATTTGAGCATGTGCCGAGCAGCATACTCATCATCAATGCATCACAATATCGATCTTTTATGATCATTTTAATCAAGAATGGTGATATATGCGCGCGCCCACCTTAGACCTAACCCTGCTTCGTACCCTGGTGGCAATTTCGGATACCGGCAGTGTGACCGCCGCCGCCAAACGCTTGGCTTACACGCAGTCTACGGTGAGTATGCAGCTGCAGAGGCTGGAGGCGCAGTTATCGCTAACACTGCACGAGCGGGAAGGGCGGCGAATACGCTTTACATCAGAAGGCGAGCGCCTACTTAATCATGCTCGGCGGCTGCTAGCGCTTAATGATGAAGCATGGAGTGATATGCAGGCGCGCCAAGTTACCGGTGACCTCACGTTAGGCATACCCGAAGATTACGCCTCGCTGCTGCCCTCGGTGTTTGCTTACTTTAATCAGCTCTATCCGGCGGTGGGACTCAAGGTGATCTGCGGTACCAGCGCCCATCTCGTAGAGCAGGTAAAAGCCAAAGAGCTTGATCTGGCACTGGTGACACGCCAACGCAACTCACCAGGGGGCGATGTAATCCGTCGAGAGCCTTTGCTGTGGGCCGTTGGAATGTACCAGCAGCCGCTGCTAAGCGATCCACTGCCGTTAGCGCTTTATTCGCCGGGGGCTGACGTGTTTCGTGAAGTCGCCGAGCAGGCGCTGCAGTCGGCAGGGCGCAGTTGGCGTGTTGCCTATACCAGCCAATCAATGGCCGGGCTGGCGCCGATTGTGACCGCGGGGCTCGCGATAGTGGTGGTGACGCGCAGCATGCTGACGCCGGCGCTAAGGCCACTGGATGAGAGCAGTGGCCTGCCTGCGCTGCCAATGATTGAGCTGGCGCTTCACCGCGCACCCCACCGGCCCTCAGAGCCAGCGCGGCGCTTGGGTGAGTTAATACGTGAGCAATTAGCCGTGCCTGACTAGGCTATATAAATACCGACCGTAGCGATGCAACCGTTCCCAGCAGGTAGTAGACGAGAAGCATTGGGTAAAAGTAACACTTAACGTTGAGGGCAGCGAAGTGCTTTAATCAGCGAAAGGGAACGTTACTGACTAGACTAAAAAGCAAATAAATTTGCTGTTAGGAGCACTACATGCACGAACTGGATCATTATATCTACCCGCACCGGGTGCTGCACTGGCTAGTGGCGGGTGCCGTGTTACTCTCGTTGGCTAGCGGTTTAACGCTAGGCTTTCTGGGGTTTGAACGCACCGTTGCGTTGGTAGGCAATACGCTCACGAACTTGCTTTATACCAGCCATAAAACGCTCGGCGTATTGATATTATTGCTGATGACGCTGCGCATTATTACCCGGCTGGCGTTTGTGGTCCCAGATCATGAACCACCTTTAAATGCGTTCGAGCGGATTGTTAGCTCCAGTGTGCACCATCTGCTCTATTTAGCGCTCATTATTATGCCTTTACTGGGCTGGGCCGCCACTGCTAGCGGCGGCTTTCCGGTAGAGTTTTTCCACTGGCATTTGCCCGGTTTACTTGCTGAGCGTGAGCAGCTCTCTGAACAACTTTTTATGTGGCATGGGCGGTTAGGTTGGATCATTTTAGGTTTAGTGGTACTGCACGTTGCTGGCGCGTTATTCCATTGGAAAATCAAGCGTGACAACGTTATGAAGCGCATGAGCCTGTTTGACTAGAATTAAGAACTCGCCGAGCCGTAGCGATAGTAAGCGGCGGCTTGGCTTGATTTAACTGCATACATATTGCTATCAGCTTCACTCAGCAAGCTTTCAAGCGTTGCAGCCTCTGTGCCGTGACAGGTGCTTACTCCAATACTGACGCTAACGCTGACTTGCTCACCGCCGGGAAGGTTGATCGGCGAACAGATGGCTTGGTCAATACGCGCCAGAATAGGCGCTAGCGTATCGCCGGTTCCTATATTCTCCATGATAATAATGAACTCATCGCCTCCATACCGGGCACAGTGATCATTGGTGCGCGCTAAGTGGACGATGCGTTTGGCTATTTTCTGTAAAACGAAGTCGCCTGCTTCATGACCATAATTATCGTTAATAGGCTTAAAGCGATCCAGGTCGAGCATTAATAGCGCCAAACGATGACCATGCTGACGATTACGCTGTAGCGCTCCTTCGGCAGAACGCATCAGTCCATGGCGATTCAGCAGGCTAGTGAGTACATCATGATTGGCCAAATGCTCCAATGCTTTGGTGCGGGCAGCGACTTTTCGTTCCAACAGGGTTTCCTGTTTCTTGAGTGCTGCCAACATCGCGCTTTGAGTTCTCTCTTTTTGCCGTTTAAGTTTATTGAAGCGCGATGCTAAGGCAAACGAGAGCAATAACATTTCCAGCGCTGAGCCAATTTGAATACCGTGCAGAGTAATAAAGTTGGCTGGAAGTAGGCTCAGGTTACGCAGCGCAAAGACACCAGTACCTAGTAAAAATAGTGACCAAGCAAATACAAACAGACGCGCACTGGGTACGCGTTGCAAACTACAGTAGCTGCCGCATAGCAGGAGCAGTAAAGCGGCCATAAAGCCCGTCACATCCATGAGGTGAAGCGCCGAGGGAGTGGGTAATAACAGTGTGGCAATCACTGTCAACCAGCAGTAACTGCGAAAGGTACTCAATACGTTGTGCCAGCGAGGACAATAGGTCTTCGTGTTAAGAAAGCTTTGCGCAAATAGCGTGGCCATGGTGGAAGCGAAGGTAAAACCGAGTGCCACGAGACGAGCCGTGTTGTCACCCAGAAAGCTCCAAAACATCAGTGTACCGATGCCGTTAAAGGTCAGAATAGCGAGAGCAAAGCCGCCGACAAAGAGCGAATAGTGAAGAAAAACCCGTTCCTTTAAGCCAAAAAATAGCAATAAGTTATATAAACCCATTGCCAGCAGCATGCCGAAGTAGGTAGCCAGCCAAAAATTATGGCGATCGTTTTGGGTATAAAACGCCTCGGGCGTTATTAGCTTGTAGTTGAGCATTTTGCTGCCTGAGGCAGCCACATGGGTATACAGAGTTACTTGCTCATGGGCAGCAAGCTCCAGTGAAAAAACCGCCTGACGATGGGCTAGGGCGCGCTGTTCAACCGGGACTGCACTACCGCTGCGCTGCGCCTCAATGCCCTGTTGGCGCAGTGTGTAAAGTGTGACGTAATCCAAGAATGGGTACTCAAACTGTACCATCCAGCGCTGGGTTTCCGGCGAGTCATTACGCACTTGTGTTCTAAGCCACACATCATGACGGGTATAGCCGAAGTTTAAATTCTCTTCGTGATGGGAGTGCTTAAAATTAGGCGGGTGAGAGAGTAAGTTATTTAGCGTGATTGATTTATCAGTTGCATGCCAAAATTCACTGTAAGGAGCAAGCGAGTAGCTCGCCTGGTTTGGCGCTGCTGATAAGAGGGTATTTGCATGTGCCCAAGGTATCCAACATCCAGCCAACAGCAGCAGTAGGCCGATATAAACACCTGCCTTTAAACGTCGAACATGCATATCACATCGCTTTTTTTAGTTTTTATTCCGCTCTTTGTTCCCTGGGTTCCCTTACCCATACCAGGGGCCGCCCATCGTTATATTATAGCGCTTAGGTAAACGTGCAATTTACTCGCCGTTTGGCACTAATGCAGCAGGAGAAAATATCATCACCAAATTTTTCTGTGCTGTTTGATGGGCACTTTCAGTGTAGACAAGTTTGTAAAATTAACTGTTTAAAACTTCCATACTTAATAAAAGATATGACCTAAATGTTGGGTAAGTCGTTGAATTAATTCTCCGCTGTGACGCCAAAAATGCCAGTAGAGCGGCACCGATAAAGAGTGGCCTGGCGCCACGCTGACCAGTTGACCACTTTGCATTAATTCTCTCGTCTGTAATTGCGGCATCATGCCATAGCCAATCCCTGCGGCGGCTAAACGAACAAAGCCCTCCGAAGAGGGGCAGAGGTGATAAGGAAAGTGGCTGTGGAAACCAAACAGCGCCATAAACCGATGCTGCAACTGATCGTGGGGGCCGAAAACGATGGCTGGTGCACGCTGAAAGTTCTCTGTTGTCGGGCCATCTGAAAAATAGCGCTCAACGTAAGCGGGTGTCGCCAACGGGTGATAGCGCATTTCTCCCAGCGCTACGCAACGCGCACCCGCAATCGGTTGCGGTGTGGCGCATAGGCAGGCCGCTACATCTCCATCGCGCAACCGCTTGAGTCCGACATCTTGATCTTCAATCACAAGGTCCAGTAACACGCCTTCTTGTTGACAAATAGTGGCAACAGCCTCGGCCCACCAGGTGACTAGGCTGTCCGCATTAATCGCAATACGCAGGCGCGGCGCCTGATCATCTAAGGTGGGTAGTGAGCCACGCAGGTCACGCTCTAATAGCTGTACCTGCTGGTAGTGGGTTAACAGCCGCTGGCCAGCAGGGGTTGGAGCTAAATGCGGGTGCCGAACCAACACTGGCTGACCAAGGCGAATTTCTAGTGCTTTTATACGTTGGGACACGGCAGATTGTGACAGTCCCAATTCATCCCCCGCGCGCTCAAAGCCGCCGCACTCCACCACGGTCGCCAAAGCATGAAGTAATTTGTAATCGAGCATGACGGTTTCCCACGGTAGCACTAAGTGACATAAGGCAAAAAATGGCGTTAAAACGGTGTAGCGCTTTTTATTTAGATTCAAATAGGATTGAATCTCATAAGCTAATGAATTACATTTCAGGCAGAGCTAGAGCATCAGAATCCTCACGGGTTGCCTAGCACTTTATGTGAGTAGTTTCTGTAATGCCACAGCCTAAAGGACACCGTAATGCCCGCCATCATGCTCCGTCGCCCTCTTGCTGGCATCGTTGCGCTTAGCGCGCTGATGCCTTTTGCCCCAGTTGCTATCGACACCGCTGCTGCCGACACCGTTAGCGCTGACGCCGTGGTTAATCACTACGCCGATTTGGCGCATGCCAATTACGCCGATGCACTGAAGGCTGCCCAAGCATTGAACGAGCGTATCGACGAATTGCTCGCCAATCCCACGGCTGAAACACTGAGCGCAGCCAAGCAAGCCTGGCTGCAGGCGCGGGTGCCTTATCAGCAGAGCGAAGTGTTTCGTTTCGGTAATGCGGTGGTGGACGACTGGGAAGGGCAGCTCAACGCCTGGCCTCTGGACGAAGGCATGATCGATTATGTCGAAGGCGACGACTACCAGCATGAACTGGGTAACGAGGGCGCCACCGCCAATATTATTGCCAACGAGCAAATCACTGTCGGCGGCGAAACTCTGGACGTTAGCGATATTACCCCGGAACTCCTTGCTGACCTGAACGAAATAGGCGGCTCGGAGGCCAACGTCGCCAGCGGCTATCACGCCATCGAGTTTCTGCTCTGGGGGCAGGATCTGCATGGCTTTGAGGCAGGCAACGGCGAACGACCGGTAAGCGATTACCAAATCGGCGACGAGTGCACTCATGGCTACTGCGATCGCCGCGGTAGCTACCTGGATGCGGTGTCCGACCTGCTCGTTGACGACCTTGAGTGGATGGTGGCCCAGTGGGCGCCGGAAACTGAGGGTAACTACCGCCTGGAGTTGCTTGCCGAAAGCGATCAGGAGGGCCTGCGCCGTATGCTGTTCGGCATGGGTTCGCTCTCTCTGGGCGAGCTGGCGGGTGAGCGATTAAAGGTCGCCCTGGAAGCCAACTCTTTTGAGGATGAGCACGACTGCTTCAGCGATAATACCCACAACTCCCACTACTACAACGGCCAGGGTATCCAGAATATCTACACCGGCAGCTATCAGCGCCTTGATGGCAGTGTGGTAGAGGGACCTTCGCTGCAAGACCTGTTATCTCAGCAAAATGCTGAGCTGGCCGATACACTCCATGAGCAGCTAGAAGCCACGATGGCGCGGCTTGATGCTATCAAGGAGGCGGCTGAAGCGGAAAGCTCGCCGATGGCCTTCGATATGATGATCGCCCCGGGTAACGAGCGGGGCAGTGAACTGATCAACGAGGCGATCCTTACCCTAGTGGCGCAAACAGGGTCTATCGAACAGGCCGCAGGCGATCTGGGCGTGACCTCCCTGCAGCCTGATGATGCCGGTCACCGGTTCTAGGCTGGACTAGCGTCTACCATGAGCCGCCGATAGTGTTGCTATCGAGCGGCTCTGTTGGTTTTTGTCGAATGGCTCGTATTCAGTATCATCCCTCGCAAGGTATCACCATGTACCGCTTACTCCGGTTTATTGTCTTAGCCAAGTGGGTGCCCAGCACATTAGCCCACAGCAGTTTATTACTGTTCTTGCTGGCCACGCCCCTGCAGGGAGCCGAATCACCTACCCAGGATTACCCTATTCAGTTGCCGCCTATACAGACCTCGCCCATGAGTGGCGGCGATGGCTCGGTAGAGCAGTTTGACCATAACGCCTATTCATTGCCGCTGAGTAATATGTCGATGACCAAGCGGCTGGATTTCAGCGTTGGCAACAGCTTCTTTCGCAACCCTTGGGTGGCGGCGCCCGCCAGCACCGAGGCCCGGGATGGCCTGGGGCCACTCCTGAATACCAATAGCTGCCAGGGCTGCCACCTTAAGGATGGTCGGGGGCACCCACCCACCGGCGACGAAAACCCCATCGCGCTGTTTCTGCGCCTCTCGCTACCCGCTAGCCAAGCGAACCCAGAGACACTGGGGCAGCGAGGCGCGCTTCCGGTACCTAATTATGGTTTGCAGCTACAAACCGCGGCGATTAGCGGTGCCAAGCCCGAGGCCAAACTGGTGATTGAGTATCGCCCTCGGGAAGTGAGCTTCACCGATGGCACCAGCGTCACCTTGCAGGAGCCGATTTACTCGATTGCCGAGCCCGCCTACGGGGAGCTGCCGGAGTCACTGCAAACCTCGCCGCGGCTGGCACCGCCAATGATTGGCCTGGGCCTGCTAGAAGCGATTCCTGAAGCTGACCTTATCGCTGCCGCTGACCCTGAAGACGCCGATGGCGACGGGATTTCCGGCCGCTATAACCAAGTGTGGGATGTGCGCAGTGGCACCCCGGTGCTAGGGCGTTTCGGCTGGAAAGCCGGTGAGCCCAGCATTGAGCAGCAGGGCCTGCACGCCTTTGCTGGGGATATGGGGCTGACCTCCAGTCTGGTACCGCAAACCGACTGCATGGAGAGCCAGGGGTGCGATGCTTTTCCTAATGGTGGCACGCCCGAAGTCAGCGATGACGTGGCCGACTTCGTGACCTTCTACGCCTCCAGTCTGGCGGTGCCAATGCGCCGCAATATGGATGACCCAGCGGTGAAACAGGGCGCTGAGCGTTTTAACGCGCTCGGCTGTGCGAGCTGCCATACGCCGCGCCAGCGCACTGCTGCGGACGCCCCCCGTCCGGCGTTGGCGGGGCAGGAGATATGGCCTTATAGCGACCTACTGCTCCACGATCTGGGCGATGCCCTGGCTGATCATCGTAGTGAGTTCCAGGCCGATGGCCGAGAATGGCGCACCCCGCCGCTGTGGGGTATTGGCTTGGCGCAAACGGTTAATCCTCGGGCTGGTTTTCTCCACGATGGTCGCGCCCGCACTTTGGAAGAGGCGATACTCTGGCACGGTGGCGAGGCAGAAAGTGCCACCCAGAGCTATCGCGCATTGCCCGCCGACCAGCGAGCGGAACTTATCCGTTTCCTAGAATCCCTGTAAGTCATTATTGTTAAGGAGTTAACGTGATCGCATCTTTTCGCCGCCTGAGTTTGCTGGCCTGCGCGCTACTTGCAGCGCCGCTCTCTTTTGCTACGGACACCCCTACGCCGCGGGAAATGTGGCACGGCGCGGTAGAGCTTCAGTATGCCGAACTCAGCGCCGCCTCCGAACGCCTGGAAGCCAGCGCCGCACGTTTTTGCCAGAGCCCAGACGAAGCACTCAGGCAGCGCCTGGAAAATGACTGGCTGAGCGCCTATCAAGCCTGGCAGGCGGTGCGTTTTATTCAGTTCGGTCCGGTTGAGCAGAATAGCCGAGGCTGGCAGCTGCAGTTCTGGCCAGACCGTAAAAACCTGGTGGGCAGTAAGGTGCGCGGCTGGCTGAAGGCAGCCGACGCCCCAGATGCCCAAGATATCGCCAGTGACAGCGTGGCGATCCAAGGTTTTCCCGCCCTTGAATACTTGCTTTATGACGACGCCATGGACGAACAGGCCCTGAGCGACCCTGGAGCCTGCTCGCTGATGCAGGCCATCACCACGCATCTTGCGGATACCACAAGCGCGCTGCATCGCGACTGGCAGGCCTTTGGCGAGCACTATCTTGAGACTCCTGACTACACGGAGACCACGCTGGCGAGCGCCATCCAGGCTCTCGAAATACTCGAAGATAAACGGCTCGGTGAGCCCATGGGCCTTAAAGGCGCACCCGCCAACGGCTACTTGGCGGAAGCGTGGCGAAGCGGACAAACGGTTCGATTGGTAGAGAGCAGCCTGGAGGGCCTGCGTACCGGCTTTTTGCCGGGGCTCACCGCGCTGTTGCGCGAGGCTAATGCGCTGCCGCTCGCCGAGGCGTTCCGTGATCAGTTGGATAAAACACTCGTTCAGGCCAGCGACTTGCCACCGGGCTTGGTGCCTTCCCTTAAAAACGAAGAGGCGTTTCGCGGCCTGCAGTCGCTCTACCTCGACATCAGCCAGCTACGCCATCTGCTGGGTAACGAGATCGCAGGTCAATTGGGGCTGGTGCGCGGCTTTAACTCCAGCGATGGGGATTGAACTATGCAGCGACGACAAATACTCAAAGCAGGGCTGAGCAGTGTGGCCCTGGCGCTAACCCCGTTGAGCTGGGCGCTGCCCGCGCGCGAGGAAGCCGCGTGGCTGTTCAGCGCGGTAGACGACCCTAGCGGGGCGCATTACATCGCCGGGGTGGCATTGGATGGCCAGACCCGCTTTATGATCGAAGTACCCGAACGCTGCCACGGCGGCTGTCTGCGGCCAGATTCCCGCCAGGCAGTATTGTTTGCTCGCCGCCCTGGCACGCGGATGTATGTGATCGATGGCGACAGCCGTCAATTAGCCCACACCATTGCGGCCGGAAAGGGCTACCACTTCTACGGGCATGGCGTGTTCGACCTGAACGGGCGCTATCTGTATGTCACCGCCAATCGTTTGGAGGACAGCGCCGGGCTAGTGCGCGTTTACGACGCTGCCAACGACTACGCCCATGTGCGCGATATGCCGCTGGGCGGTATTGGGCCCCATGAGCTTCGGCTGATGCCGGATGGCGATACCCTGGTGATTGGCTTGGGGGGGATCCAGACTCATCCTGACTACGGCCGGGTTAAACTCAATCTTGATACCATGGCACCAGCGCTGATGCTGCTGAATCGCCACAGCGGGGAGATACTGGCACGTCACGAACCTTCGCACCACCAGCTCAGCTGTCGTCATCTGGATGTGGCGGCGGACGGTACCGTGATCGCTGGCTACCAGTTTGAAGGCCCTGAGTGGGAAACCCATCCGCTGATCTGCCGACTTGATAGTGATGGTCATTTCTCTGAGCTGACGCTTGACGATGAAGTCACCACCAGTCTAAAGCACTACACTGCCAGCGTGGCGTTTAGCCGTGATTCTGACAATGTCCTGGTGACTGCCCCTCGCGGCAACCGGGTACTGCTGCTGGATGCCGAGCAAGGTAAGCTTGTTGCCAGCCTGGCGCTGCCCGACGCCGCCGGCGCCCGCTGCGACGGTAACGGCGGTTTTCTGGTCTCCTCCGGCCAGGGCGGGCTCTACCGTGTTACGCCTGACTTAGCGATGCCCGAGCTTCTCGCCAGCCTGGAACTGCGCTGGGATAACCATCTGACATGATTTTCAGAAAAGCGGCTTGGGATAGTATTCCGCACCAGTGACCCGGTTGCCACATAATCACCCAATGTTAATGACTCCTTCTTGGTGAGCGGCGGCGCTGTTAGACTTCAGCGCTCTTTTCAGGAAGGCAAGGAGACCCATGGAACTGCTTCGTTTAGTATTTCGTCACTACCGCTGGCCTTTTTTGGGCGCCATTGCGCTGAGCCTATTGAGCGCTGGCTTAGGGGTCGGGGTGATTGCCTTCATCAATCAGCGCTTAATTGAGGTCGGCAGTTTGGCGGCGTTGCCGCAGTTTTTAGGCTTGTTAGCGGTATTGCTGGCGGTGACGCTGGGTACGCAGTTGGCGCTTACTTTGCTGGGTCATCACTTTGTATTCGATCTACGCTCCCGCCTAGTGAAGCGAATTCTAGATACTGATATTGAGCGTTTGGAGCAGTTGGGTAACTCCACCTTGCTGGCCAGCCTTTCCAGCGATGTGCGCAACATCACCATTGGTTTTGTGCGCCTGCCGGAACTGATTCAAGGCGTCGTGCTGACGCTGGCTTCGGTCGCCTATTTGGCGTGGCTCTCGCCCCAAATGGTGGTCATCACCGTGCTATGGATCACTTTCACGATGGGGGTGGGCTGGTGGCTGGTCTCCAAAGTGTATCGCCACTTTCATCTAGTGCGGGAGAGCGAGGATCGCCTTTACAAGGATTATCAATCGGCGATTGAAGGGCGCAAGGAATTGGCGCTCAACCGCGACCGCGCCCGGCGCTTTTTTGACGAGCGTTACACTCTCAATGCCCAGGACTACCGTTACCACATCATCCGTGCCGATACCTACCACCTCAGTGCCAATAACTGGTCCAACATCATGATGTTGGGCGCAATCGGCGTGGTGTTTTTTCTCTCTAATGGGCTGGGCTGGGCCAATACCACGGTGGCTTCCACCTTTGCACTGACACTTTTGTTTCTGCGCACGCCGCTGATTCAGGCGGTGGGCGCTTGGCCAACACTGATTAGTGCCCAGGTCGCCTTTGATAAGCTGAGCAGTCTGGAGCTAGCCGAATACCAGCCAGGTTTTGCAGTGGACGATACGCTGACTGATTGGCAGCGTCTGGAGCTGGAGGAAGTCACTTATCACTACCCGAACACTGCCCAGGGCGAGGGCTTTCAGGTGGGGCCACTCAATATGACCCTAGAGCGTGGTGAACAGGTGTTTTTGATCGGCGGCAACGGCAGTGGTAAGTCGACTCTGGCAAGGCTGCTCTCGGGGTTATACCGTCCCCAAAGTGGCACTATTAAAATTGATGGGCAGGTGGTCACTGCTGCTCAATGGGAGGCTTTCCGTGCCCGTTTTGCCAGCGTGTTTACCGATTTCCATCAGTTTGATCAAGCAATGGGCCCTGAAGGGCTACCTGCTGACCCAGAGGTCGTTGATACCTGGCTTGAGCGACTGCAGATGCAGCACAAATTGCAGTGGGAGGGGGATCGCGTTATTAGCACTCAGCTCTCCCAAGGGCAGCGTAAACGCCTAGCGCTTTTGCTGGCAATTGCCGAAAAGCGTGACATCTTGCTGCTCGACGAGTGGGCGGCGGATCAAGACCCCCAGTTCCGGCGTCTGTTCTACCGCGAGCTGTTACCGCACTTAAAAGCAATGGGTAAAACCGTGTTTGCCATTAGCCATGACGACAGCTACTTCGCCCACGCTGATCGGTTGCTGGAGATGTCGAAGGGGCAGCTTAGCGAGCTGAAAGGCGAGCAGCGTGCGCGGGCAAGCGAAGATGCAGTTGCGCAAATTAATATCTAACCAGCGTTAAAAATAGCTAACGTTTTAACGGGCGACCTGCCTGGCGCGCTTACGCGCTTCCAGGTCGCAGCCCTCTAGCGGGCAGGTGCCGCAGGTATCAAACTCATCCAGTAAATAGCGCAGGCAGCAGAGCTTGCGCACCCGCTTAACTTCCTCACTACCCTTGGGCGTAAAGTAACGCACCGGCTGAAACAACGGGTTGCGCTTGCCGTTGGGCAGGTTGCGCGCTTCCAGCAACGCCTTGGCGGCCTCAAACGCCTGCCGATTAGCAAGCGGATGCTCGCCTAGTGCGTTGACGTAGAAGTCCAGATAGCCACCGGCATTGCTCCAGAACACCCGCTGTGCAGCGCCGGAGATAGCTGCTAATTGCTCAATCAACGGTGCCCAGTGCTGCTCAATCAGGGTAGCAAAACGCTCAAACGGATCTTGAGTGGATATTGGCGTGCCTTCGTGGGGCAACCACAGCTGAGAGGTGGCGCCCTTATCGTTAAAGATAACCTGCATGTCGTCCAGCCCCACCGGCAGGTCACGGTTAAGCAGCAGGTTGGCTGTGAGTGTGGGAACGGTTAGTGCGCTTAAGTGCCATTTCGACCAGATCGATACCACTGCCCGCTTGTCTCCGCCTGGGTACTGTTCAGCGAAGCGGGAGAGATCCTCTTTGAGCCAATCGGCATCCCGCCAACGAGCTGTTTTGAACGCTTCCAGCGGTGGCGTTCCACCTATTAACGGCGGCGTAAAGTTCGCCAACGGCCCGGTGTAGCAGGCGGCCAATGAAGGCTCGAACAGTTGCGGCTGACGCAGAGCAGAGGGCATCGCGAGGCTCCATCACAGGGATTTAGCGCAGGGTTTTGACACAGCACACAGGGGAAATACGGTATCCAGCTTAATCGATAATGCGTATCAGTTGAAGCGTTTGCTTGCGAATGAGTGCTTTTAAAAGCCTTTGGCCTCGGAGAATAACGTTATTGTGCCACGGCGATATTGTGCTCTCCGTTGGGATGCTTCATGACCTGCATCGGTAGGCCATAAATCGCCTCTAAGGTGCTGCAGCTCATCAAATCACCCGGGCTGCCATGGGCCAGTAAGCGACCGCTGTGCAGTGCCATCAGTTCGTCACAGTAGCGCGAAGCCATGTTGATATCGTGCAGTACAATAATCACCCCAAGGTTTAGCTCATCGCACAGCTTGCGGATTAGCGCCAGTACTTCGATTTGGTGGGCGATATCCAGCGCCGCTAGCGGCTCGTCCAGCAGCAGGAATCGGCTGCCCTGGGCGAGTAGCATCGCCAGCCATACCCGCTGGCGTTCCCCTCCGGAGAGCGTATCCACTAGGCGGTCTGCAAATGCTTCGGTGTGCGTGAGGGCAATAGCGCGCTCTACGGCGTCTTTATCTTTTTGCGTATGACGCCCCAAGAGCCCATGCCAAGGATAGCGGCCGAAGCCCACCAGCTCACGCCCGGTCAAGTTTTCGGCACTCGGCAAATGCTGTGGCAAATACGCTACTTGGCGTGCGAACTCGCGGTTTCCCCACTCATTGAGCGGGCGTTGGTCAAAGTGGATATTGCCCTGGGAGGTAGGCTGCTGCTGGGCCATTAGCTTAATTAACGTCGATTTTCCCGAGCCGTTATGGCCAATCAGACCGTATACCTTGCCCTCATGAAAGGTGTGTTCAATGGGCGCTAAAAGCGGCTTGCCATTGATTTCAAAGGTGGCGCCTTTGACCTCGAACATGAATGACTCCTGGCGGAAGGGTAAAGAGTAGTAGGTACATTCTAGTGCTAATAGTTCTCATTTGTAACCTGGTGGCAATAATAAAATGTCTATCAACCTCGGCTCCTTTAACCCATCAAACGCGCCCATATTGAATCCCTGAGCCATAAGCGACGAACCAGGGCAATAACGATATGGCCGATGATGAGTCCAAAGAGCAGCCAGGAGAGTGGACTATGCAGCACGCCGGCAGGAGCCATCATCCAGGTGATGTTACGCTCTGCTTCGGGCAGTAAATCAAGGCCGTAGAATTGGAGTGCTCCACCACGGCCGTACTGGCGCAATAGACCAAAAGCGGGCAGCCACAGCAGCAGTCCATAAAAGGTGATATGGACGATACGTGCCATTTGACCACTAATTCCCGGTGGAGCCAGTGGGCGATGCTGACGATTACTCAATGCCCAGCCAAGGCGGGCCAGGGTCACGAGTAAGATTAGCAAGCCCAGGGAACCGTGCGGGCCAATGCTTGATAGGAAGACTGTGAGTGAGTTTTCGCCCATGGCTCGCCAAGCCAGTACGACGATAAATTGAAATAAAACCAGCGCCGCCGTAAGCCAGTGTAAAGCCCGACTAATACGCCCAAAGTGATGCGGGCTGTCTCGCCAGCCAAGAGGCGTGTGAGCGGGCTTGCTTGTGTGGCTACTGTTTAGCGCCGTGTTGTTTGCTGTTCCCTTAACCATTGGCCTTGCCCAGGCGCCAGTAGCCCATGCTGGTAACGTACTGTTTTGGTAGCCCGCACTCGTTAATCAAATAGCGGCGCAGCTGCATGGCGACCTTGGTTTCAGCGGCGATCCAGGCGTAGAAGGGTGCGCTGTCATCCAGGGTGGCGGGTTCCCAGAGTGGTCCCTCCTCATCGTCGCTTTTGTCCTGGGGAGTGGGTGACGTAGGTGTGCCGCCTAGCGCTTGAATTTCTTTTTGTAAATCGATATCACGCAGCGCTCGCATTAGCAGTTCACCGTGTTGGCAGCCCGGTTCAGCGTCGCGGGCCAGCCAGCGCAGCTTGGCGGCCTGGGGCAGCGGCTGAACGTCGTCGCCACGAGGCACTTCGAACAGCGCTTCGACTTTGGGTTTGAGCGGCAAATCATCAAGGGTTTCCAGAATGCCGGCAGCAGCGGGTAGGGCGGTTTCATCGGCGATGATCAGAATACGGCGTACGCCTTGGGGCGGCTTCCACTCGTAGCCTAGCTTTGGGCCATCCGCATTGGCGGTAGGAGCTGTCATGGCCAAGCGGTCGCCGGGGCGGGCATGCATTGCCCAGCGTGATGCGGGCCCCGTGTCACCGTGGAGCACGAACTCCACGTCCACCTCGGCTTTTTCCGGGCGCAGAGCGCGGATAGTGTAAGTGCGCGCGGAAGGTCGCTTGGCATCCGGCAGGGCACGGTAGGCGCTATACCAGTCGTGCTCATCCAGTTTGGCGATTTCAAATAAAGGGTCGAGAGTACCGTCTCCTTCCGGGAAGAACAGTTTGACGCGCTGATCCGGTGCGTAAGTGGTCATCTGGCTAACGGCGGGGCCGCTGAACGTAAATCGAACTAATGAGGCGCTGACTTGGGTGCGCCGGGCGAGGGTGATATCGAATAGCTGGTAGCTCGGTTTGGCTGCCATAGAATTGCCTCCCTTGATAAAGGTGTCAATTGTAGTGCTAATCGTTATCATTTAGAATCGATAGTTATTATTCAGTGACTGACTTCCAAACACGATTAAGGCTAACCAATGATGCTGCTGCCTACCGCCGTCCCTTCGGAAAGTGCCTCGTTTATGAAAGGGGATTGCTCGCTATGTTAGGCGCTGCTCAATTCGCCCAGCGAATGGGAGGGATGTCGCCAGCGAAAGCCTGCCTGTTGCTTAGCCTGCCGATGGTGGTGCTGTTTTGGCTGGGGCTGCAGGGCCAAGGCGGTTTTGCGCTGGGACTACAGGCCCTTGTAGCGCCCTCTTTTGAGAACGTTGACGAGCTGCTGCTTTATTACGCTTGGTGGCCGCGCCTCTCGATTGCTTTGCTCGCTGGCGGCGGCTTGGGGCTGGCCGGGGTGCTGATGCAGCAGGTGCTGCGCAATCCGCTGGCCTCGCCCACCACACTCGGGGTGGCCTCGGGCGCGAACTTGGCGCTGATGACGGCCACCCTGCTGGCACCGGGGCTGCTGGTTGCCGGGCGCGAATGGGTAGCGTTGTTGGGCGGTGCGCTGGCGGTAGGGCTAGTGTTCCTGCTTTCGTGGCGTCGCGGGCTGGCGCCCATCGTGGTGGTGTTGGCAGGCCTGGTGGTGAATCTCTATTTAGGAGCGCTCTCCACAGCGCTCCTGCTGTTCAACCACGAAGCGCTCTCGGGGCTGTTGATTTGGGGCGCTGGTTCGCTAGCGCAAAATGGTTGGGACGGCGTTGCGATACTTTGGCCCCGGCTGGCCATTAGCTGCGTAGCGGCATGGTTTTTATTGCGTCCGCTGGCCGTGTTGGAGCTGGATGATGCAAGCGCCAAGAGTCTGGGGGTTTCGCTTGCCTATCTTCGCTTTGCGGGCATGGGGCTGGCGGTGTTTATTACCGGCAGCATTGTTAGCGTGGTAGGCATCATTGGCTTTATTGGCTTGGCCGCACCCAATATTGTACGCATGGCGGGCGCGCGCCGGTTAGGGCCACGGCTACTCTGGTCGACCCTTTTGGGGGCTGTACTATTAGCCACGACGGATCTTTTGCTTCAGCAGTTTTCGGGCATGGCGGCTGCCTTTATTCCTACCGGGGCGATTACCGGTGCGCTAGGGGCGCCACTATTAATGTGGCTGATTCCGCGCTTAAAACTGCAGGGCGATCGGCCGCCAAAAAGCGCGGGAGTATTCACGCATCGCCACCCTGCACCCTCGCGGTTAGCTGCTGGGTTACTGCTCGCGCTGCTCGCCGCAACAGTGCTTGGCCTGTTATTTGGTCAGGGGGTAGACGGTTGGTATTGGCTTGCGCCTAATAACTGGGGCGTGATGCAGTGGCGCCTGCCCCGCGTAATGGCAGCCGCGGCCAGCGGCTTGATGCTGGCCATTGCAGGTACGATTCTCCAACGCCTTTCTGCCAACCCTATGGCCAGCCCTGAAGTGTTGGGTATCAGCGGTGGCTGTGCCATTGCGCTGATTTTGGGAATTTTCCTGCTGCCTGCGCCCACCAATATGATGCTGATTGGCGTAGGCACGCTAGGGGCGTTTGCAACGCTATTGGTACTGGTTGGAATCAACCGCAAAAGTGGTTTTCTCCCTGAACGCTTACTGCTCACCGGGGTAGCGATCAGTGCGCTGTTTGATGCGGTTCGCAGCGTAATGCTGGCAGGTGGCGATCCTCGTGGCCAGCAGGTGATTGCTTGGCTGGCGGGATCCACCTACTACGTGGATATCACCAATGCGGTGGTGGTAGGGGGCATTGCCGCCGCGCTGGCGCTGATCACGCTACCCTTCACCCGCTGGCTGGATATCTTGCCCTTAGGCGCGCCGACGGCCAAGGCGCTTGGGGTAACCCTCAACCGCGCTCGTTTGGTGTTGCTGCTACTGGTGGCCTTGCTAACCGCCTGCGCTACCCTGGTGGTAGGGCCGCTTTCGTTTATTGGCCTACTGGCGCCGCATATGGCGCGGTTGGTGGGTTTCTCCAGAGCTAAGCAGCATCTGCTAGGAGCGGCATTGATCGGCATGCTGCTAATGGTGCTGGCGGATTGGGTAGGGCGTCAGATTATCTTCCCTTACGAGATACCGGCAGGCTTGGTCGCTTCACTGATTGGCGGTGCCTACTTTATGTGGGGGCTGCGGCGGCTTTAATTCGCTAAAAGCATCCCTTTATAAGTAAAACTGATGCCCCATTAGCAGGATGATTATTAGTTATCCAGCTTGCTCGTTATCTTAGTGCCACGTTTGTTTAACACGATACTTATTCTGGCACTGGGAGCTAGGCAATGTGGGAAAGCTACTTCACCGGGCTGCTGGTATGCGGCGGCATCATCATGGCGATTGGGGCGCAGAACGCTTATATCTTAGGGTTGGCTATTCGCCGCGAGTATCACTGGTGGTCGGCGGGGCTGTGCATGAGTGCGGATATTATCCTGCTCACGGCGGGTATGTTTGGGGTGAGCGCCTTTCTGCTGACGATGCCCAGTGCGCTGGAGGCAATGCGCTGGGTGGGCGTGGTGTTTTTAAGCTGGTTGGCGGCGCAGGCGTTATTTAGAGCCGTCAGTGGACGGCAAGGGTTGAGAGCCGAAGCGGGCAAAGCGCCTAGCTTAACGAAAGTGATTTTCGCAACCCTTGCCGTCACCGTGCTCAACCCTCAGGTCTACCTGGATACGCTGCTGTTGATACCCGCCATCGGCGCTCAGCAGGAGAGCGCCGGTGTTTTTGTGGCAGGGGCATCTACCGCTTCCATCCTCTGGTTTAGTCTGCTGGCCTGGGGTGGCGCCGCACTTTCGCCTTGGCTGTCAAAGCCTATCGCTTGGCGCATCATCGATGGTCTGATTGGGTTAATGATGGCAGGCATCGCCGTTCATCTTGCCCTGGGAGCAACTTCTCTTAGCTAAACCGCTTAGTGAGCAAGTTAGTTAGCATTTAGTGACGGCTGAAATAGGCCTCCATCACCGCTACTACTTTATCAATATCGGCATCATTGATATCGCGATGGACCACAAAACGGGTGGCGTACAGTAACTCAATTAATATGCCATGCTCTTTTAGCCAGGCGGATAGTGGCTGGACATGGGCGTCGGGAATTTGTGCAAATACCATATTGGTGGCTTGCGAGGTGATCTCTACCCCTGGCAGTTTCTCCAACCCTTCCGCCAATCGAGCGGCACGGCGGTGATCTTCGCTGAGATCGGTAACGTGGTGATCCAGGGCGTATTGACAGGCCGCAGCGATAATGCCCACTTGTCGCATACCACCGCCTACCATTTTGCGTAAACGGCGAGCCTTATCAATCAGCGTTTGAGAACCCACCAACGCCGATCCCATCGGAGTCCCCAGGCCTTTTGAAAAACACAGGGAAACGCTATCGAATGGCAGGCACAGCTGCTTAAGCGATGTATCGGTTGCGATGGCGGCATTAAACAGACGTGCGCCGTCTAGGTGTGTTGCCAGCCCGCGTTCGCGAGCAAGATCGGTCGCTTTTAGCGCATAGTCGGCCGGGAGTACCTTGCCGCCAATGGTGTTTTCCAATGCTAATAGTTTACTGCGGGCAAAGTGAAAATCGTCGGCTTTAATCGCGGCGCTTATTTTTTCCAAAGGTAGCGAGCCATCAGCGGCATTCTCAATGGGCTGGGGTTGGATGCTCCCCAATACCGCAGCGCCACCACCTTCATAGCGATAAGTGTGGGCTGACTGCCCCACAATGTACTCATCACCGCGTTCACAGTGAGCCATTAGCGCCACTAGGTTGCTTTGTGTGCCGCTAGGAAATAGCAGCGCGGCTTCCTTACCTGCCTGCTCGGCCAGGTTGGCTTGAAACGCATTCACCGTTGGGTCATCGCCCCACACATCATCACCTACCGGCGCTGCCATCATGGCTTCCAGCATGGCGGGAGTGGGGCGGGTCACCGTATCACTGCGTAAATCAATCATGCAGATCTCCTTTTTTTTGTAAGGGCAACAACTTAGATTAAATTTTTTAAGCAAGTTTATAAGAACCATCTATGGTTAACAGCATACTGCAAGTCTCTCCAGCATAGGCAACCCGATGGATCTAAAAAGTGGCTACCCCTTTTGGGCTGTAAAAAACGGCCTGCTTAAAGCGTATCCCCCGCTTGCTCGCGATCACCAATGCGATATTGTCGTCATCGGTGGTGGTATTACGGGGGCGTTAATTGCGGACGAGTTAAGCCGCCATGGTCATTATGTCGTGGTGCTTGAACGGCGTGATATTGGCTGGGGCAGTTCCGCCGCCAGCACTGCTTTATTGCAATATGAAATTGATACCCATATGACGGAGCTCGCGAAGCTTTATGGAGAAGCGAATGCTGTGCTCGCTTACCGTGCCTGTGCTGAGGCGATTAGAGAGCTCGAAACGTTAGCGGCAGGGTTGGGGGATGTGGATTTTGCGCGTCAACAAAGCCTTTATTATGCCAGTGATGAAGGGGATGTTGCGTCACTCAAAGAAGAGCTAGCGCTGCGCCAAAAGCATGGTTTCGACGCCTCTTGGCTTGAGCGCGACACTATTTTAGCCGATTACGGTTTTGCAGCACCGGGCGCTATTCTTACCCAGTTGGCCGCCAGTATTGACCCCTACCGTATGGCTTATCAGCTGTTTGCCAGGGTGGTTGAGCGTGGTGGTGAGGTATATGACCGAACACAAATGGAGACGATGACGCCGGATGATCAGGGAGTCACGCTGACACTGACCAATGGCTCCAACCTGCGCTGCCAGCACGTGGTGTTGGCGACCGGCTATGAATCGCAAGCTTGGTTGCCGGAAAGCGTGGCGATCAACCGCAGTAGCTACGCGCTAATCACCGATCCCCTCTCACCCAAAGCACTGGGTAAATTACGCCATACCATGGTGTGGGAGTCTGCGCGGCCCTATCTCTATCTACGAACTACCTGCGATGGCCGCTTGCTTGTAGGGGGCGACGATGATGATGAAGATATCCCCCAGCGTCGCGACGCGCGGGTCGAAGAGAAAGCCCAGGGGCTGGCGAGCAAAGTAGAGGCGTTGTGGCCTAAGCTGGATATTAATCCAACGTTCTCGTGGGGCGGTACGTTTGCCGAAACCAAAGACGGATTGCCATTTTTTGGCCCCCATGAGGCCCATGGGCCCCGCGTACACTTCGCCATGGCATATGGTGGCAATGGCATTAGCTACAGCATGATCGGTGCAAAATTACTGCGCGCGCTGATCGAAGGAGAAGAGCATCCGCTGGCAGAGCTATTTTCATTCAAGCGGATAGCTACAACCACCTGACCATCAAAAACCACCTAATCATCACAAAACACCTAATCATCACAAAACACCTAAGCACTTAAAACAGAGTTCACAGCGCCCTTAAAATTTAGCAGCGAGCCAAGGAGAAACGGGTATTCTTATGGGATACCCACCAGAGTAGAGGACAATGAGCCACACACTATTTTTAAGGGCACTGGAGCGCAATGATTTGCGCTTTGTCCACGAGCTCAATAATAACCAGAGCATCATGTCGTACTGGTTTGAGGAACCTTACGAGTCATTTGATGAGTTGGAAGAGCTATATAACAAGCACATTCATGACAATGCCGAACGGCGCTTTGTCGCGGAAAATAGCCATGGTAACGCGATTGGTTTGGTGGAGCTGATTGAGATCGACTACATCCACCGCAGCGCTGAATTTCAAATCATCATTGCTCCCGATCATCAGGGCAAAGGGTTTGCTCGTTCGTTGATTCACCAAGCGTTGCACTACTCGTTCACGATCTTAAACCTGCACAAGGTGTATCTCATTGTGGCGGTGGAAAACGTCAAAGCGATCCATCTTTACGAGGAGAGCGGTTTTATTGAGGAAGGGCACCTAGTGCAGGAGTTCTTTATCAATGGCAAATATAGGGATGTGAAGCGTATGTATATCCTGCAGGACGCCTACCTCGGCCAGATAAGTGCCTGATCTTAAGTTTTCGTGTAACGTTGGAGTCTGATATCTCTAACGGATGGAACCATGTTAAGGCGTTTCGTTGCTCCCCTTACTGACTCTGAACAGCAGACGCTGTCCTCCGCCTATCACCACGGTGAGAAGCGTGCTCTACGACGCCGTGCACATGCCATCCTACTGAGCAATCAAGGCCATACGATCAACCAAATTAGCCAGATACTGGAGGTCCGCCGCGACGCCGTATCACGATGGCTCAAACAATGGGAAGCGTCAGGCCTCGATGGATTGATCGACAAGCCCCGCAGTGGTCGCACGCCCGTCTTGGACGAGAGCGATCATCAGCGACTGCAGGAGCTCGTCGCCGAACAGCCTCACCAGATTCGATCCTTGCAGGCCCGTTTTGAAGAAGAGACGGGCAAGACCGTCAGCACGGTGACCCTTCGCCGAGCGTTGAAAAAAAAATGACTTCAGCTTCAAACGTATCCGGCACTCACTCAAAGCATTGCGTGACGAGACGGATTTCCGAAACACCCAAGGCCTCCTCAAGGCACTCCATCAGCAGGAGGACCAGGGTGAGCACGAGCTCTATTACTTTGATGAATCGGGTTTTTCACAATCGTCGTCGGTACCCTATGCGTGGAGTCCCATCGGGCAACCCTGCGAGGTGACCGCCTACTCACACAGCCGAAGGCTGAACGTATTGGGGTTCCTCAGCCGTGCTGGGAAACTGATCTACCACACCACTACCGGGTCAGTGACCACCGAGACGGTCATCGAAGCGTTTGACCAGTTTGTAGCACAGAAAAAAACCGATACCTTCGCTGTTGTGGTGCTCGACAACGCCAGCATGCATCGCTCGCAGGCCTTCAGGCGGAAAATAGTCGAGTGGATGTCGCACCGTGTGCATCTGGTTTACTTATCGGCCTACTCGCCGGAGCTGAATCTGATTGAGATACTGTGGCGTCAGATGAAGTACGCATGGCTGCCGTTGAGTGCTTACCTTTCGTTTGATCACCTCTGTGAAGAGGTACACCGGCTATTGGGTAGCTATGAAGCTGATCACGCGATTAATTTTGAATAAGCACTTAGATAGCGTCGATGCGCCAGAATCTAACTGGCTGTAAGCGTTACAGCAAAACGCCCTAATAAAACTACACAATAAAACGCCTCGCGGAGACGAGGCGTATGAATAGTGTTAACTACTTATCCCTTTAGCCTAAGTAGGCCTTGATCGCGTCAAAGGCCGCGCGCTGTTGTCGTGCGCGGTGTGCCCATACTTCCATAATATCGGCATCCCTTGTCTGTCCTTGATTCACTGAGTGTTGCATAGCGTCCACTCCTTTTTCAGAGGTTAAGTGAAAGGCCTTATTCATAGCCTTTTTTGTACACAAATTAATTTGTGCGAAGCAGCATTTTAGTTCTGGGTAGGATAATAAGGGCTTTTGCGAGCTTCGGGTAGTCCAAATGATGTAGGTAATTTGCCATTTTGTGTAAGCATATGCTTACAATTAGCCTACTGACACCTCTATCCATTTGAATGAAAAAGTTTTTCATAGTCATAAAAAAGCCGGGAATTAACCCGGCTTCGGTGATTATCTTTTAGTCTTAAAGAGTCAAAAGCACCTGAATTAACCTAAATAGGCTTTCAGCGCCTCGGCTGCGGCACGATGCCACTGGGCATTCAAGCTCCAAAACTCCAGAACTTCATTATCGCGTGCATGGGAGGGTATGAGAAACGTCATAATATGGTCCTCCTAATGGGACTACATATGAAGTATAGCCTCTTTATGCTGCGATGCAGCATAAAAGGTTGTTATAAAACCTCTGGGTAAAGGGGAACAGGCTTAAAATAAAATATGTTATTGTTAATAAAAGACTAAAAATAACGATAGTATCTTCTAATGACTTATCTCTCTTCCGCCTCGGTTGTACACCATGACAGCATGATAGATGCCACAGAGGGGCGACTATTAACACGTGTCTGGCAACCAGCCAGTGCCGCGTCCCTTGAACAAAGCCCTATCGTACTGCTGCACGACTCACTAGGTTGCGTTGAGCTATGGCGTAGCTTTCCTGCGGCGCTGTGTGCAGCCACCCAGCGCACCGTAGTCGCCTATGATCGCCTTGGTTTCGGCCGTTCTGATGCCCGCCACGACACGTTGCCATTGAGTTTTATCGATGATGAACCGGCTCAAGATTTCTCTGTCCTTCGTGATGCATTGGATATTAAGCGCTTTATTGCCATTGGGCATAGCGTAGGCGGTTGTATGGCTGTTCACTGCGCGGGGGTATATGCCGATGAGTGCGATGGTTTGATTACCATCTCTGCCCAGGCATTTAACGAAGCACGAACGCGAAACGGTATTGTGGAAGCCAAAGGGGTATTTCAGGCGCCAGAACAGCTTGCCAAGCTGGAAAAATATCATGGTGATAAAGCCCATTGGGTACTCAATGCCTGGACAGAAACCTGGTTAAATCCAGCGTTTGAAAACTGGTCATTAACGCCAGCATTGGCGCAGGTGACGTGTCCCAGCTTAGTTATTCATGGTGAGAAAGATGAGTATGGCTCGCACCGTCAGCCGGAGCGTATGGTTCGCTATATCAACGGCCCTGCACACTGTGAAATGCTGGCCAATATTCACCACGTCCCTCATCGTGAGTGTGAAGCCGATGTAGTGAGTCTGGTCAGCCGGTTTGTTGAATATCGTTCACGCTAGCTACCGTGATGAAAGCCACAAGGAGCCTTATGCGCCTGCGTATTTTGTCTGATCTACACTTGGAGTTTTTCGACGGCAACCGCGAACTGCCAGAAGTGGACGCCGACGTGGTGATTCTAGCTGGCGATATTCATCGCGAGAGCGAAGGGCTTGCCTGGGCGCGTCACCGGTTCCCGGACAGGCCCATTATTTATGTACCTGGCAACCATGAATTCTACGGAACATGCATGCCGCAGCTGCGTGAAGAGTTGGCGCGCGAAGCCGAGCGCCTCAATATCGAGCTTTTGGATAATCGCGCGGTAACCCTCGACGGCGTGCGCTTTTACGGCACAACACTGTGGACGGACTTCGCGCTCTATGCCAATGACCCGACCCAAAACCCTGCCCATACCGAGTCAAAAGCACTGCGTTATATGCCCGATTTTAAGATCGTCGAGGCATCTCCTGGTATAACGTTCACCCCGCTAGCGAGCCGCCAGCTACATGCTGAAGCGCTAGCATGGCTTGAAAGCCAACTGGCCCAACCGTTTGACGGCCCCAAGGTGGTGATCAGCCATCATGCACCGCTGCATGAGTGTATTCCTGGCCAATACCTAGGCGACGCGTTATCCCCCGCGTTTGCCTCCAACCTACCGCACCTAATGGGCAAGATGAATATGTGGGTGCATGGGCATGTTCATGAACCAATAGATATTTTGCGCAACGGTACGCGTGTTATCGCTAACCCCGGTGGTTATCCCTATGAGTTCACTCCTGAGTTGTTTAAGCCAGATTTTGTGATTGATGTATGAAAAATTTTTTATTTCATTGGGTTGTGATTATCTGATGGCTATTTTGGCACCCAGAAAAGCTGCTAAGTACCTATAAAAAAGTAATCCGGTATTCGCTGCCGTAACATGAAGATCGTCAGCGGCTTGAAGCGCAGCACGCAGCGTTGAACACGCTAAGCGGCCTGCGGGCCGCTTTTTTATGCATGTTTTTTGGGGCTGGTACAAAAACTGGCTAGAATCGGTGTGTGGCGTCGTGTTTTCGGCGGCCATTTCAACACATTGGGCTAGGGTACTTCCTGGATTTTCTGGGATCCCGGGTGTGAACAAACGCTAACTGGAGAGCATTCCCATGGAGACCCTCGAATTACTCATTGCCCCGCTGCGCGATGGTCTCTATACCATCATGATGCCTGTCAGTAACTTTATCTGGAGCTACATTCTTGTCTATCTACTGCTAGGCGCTGGCCTGCTGTTTACCATCATGACCAAAGGTATGCAGTTTCGTTTGTTTAGGCACATGGCGTATGTGACATTCACTGCCCGCGGAGCTGGGGATGGTATCAGTGGCTTTCAGGCCTTTGCGACGTCGATGGCGGCGCGGGTCGGTACCGGTAATCTAGCCGGTGTGGCTCTGGCGCTCTGGATTGGCGGGCCGGGGGCGATTTTCTGGATGTGGGTGACCGCGCTGCTGGGTTTTGCCACCGCGTTTATCGAGTCGACCTTGGCCCAGGTCTATAAGCATCGCAACGAGGATGGCGTATTCCGCGGTGGGCCAGCTTACTATATCGAACGCTGCCTGGGGTGGCGCTGGTTAGGCGCGCTGTTCGCAGTGTTTCTGATTATTGCGTATGGCTTGGCGTTTAATGCGGCGCAATCCAATACCATCGCGCAAGGGATGAATGGCGCTTTTGGCATTCCCAATTGGCTGACGGGCGTAGTGATTGCCATCTTGGCAGGCTTTGTCATTTATGGCGGCCTCAAGTCGGTAGCGCGTACCGCTGAGAAAATTGTGCCAGCAATGGCGATTGCTTATCTGCTCGTGGCGCTATGGATACTGTTCACTAACCTTTCTGCCGTGCCCGACATGCTCTCGCTGATTGTGATGAGTGCTTTTGGGTTGGGCCCAGCGGTGGGTGGCGCGGCTGGCTATGCGATCAAAGCGGCAATGGAAAACGGTGTCAAGCGTGGCCTGTTTTCTAATGAAGCGGGCATGGGTTCCACCCCAAATGCGGCGGCCCAGGCGACCGTCAAGCACCCGGCGGCCCAAGGCTTAGTACAATCTTTCGGTGTATTCGTCGATACCATCGTGATTTGTAGCTGCACAGCAGTAGTGATTTTGCTTTCAGGCGTTTATGAGCGGCTGATGTCGGAGTCGCCGGGCGATAGTATTGAAGGTATTCAACTGACCCAGGATGCCATGGTGGATCATCTAGGCGGGTTTGGTGAGATATTCATCGCGCTGGCGATTCTGTTTTTTGCCTTTACCTCAATCTTGGCCAACTTCTCGTTCTCAGCGGTGAATATCGAATTCCTGTTCCGCCGTCACGCCGCAAAAGCGGTGAGTGTGTTCAAGGTGATTGTGATCGTTATGGTGCTGCTCGGGTCGGTGGCTGAGCTGAGTGTCGTCTGGGACTTTGCCGATCTTGCGATGGGGCTGATGGCGACTACTAACCTGTTTGCGATACTAATCATGGGGCCAATCGCCGTAGCCGTGCTGAAAGACTATGAGCGCCAGCGCCGTGAAGGTATTAAAGAACCACTATTTGACCCTGCCATACTGAAACGCCCAGAGCTTGTGGATGCCGATGTATGGCCAGTGAAAGAGGTCAAGGAAGGGTAGGGTTCAACGGACTGTATCAATAAACGCCTTCGCCCTGGGATCCTGCATATAGGCAACGTTTAGCCGGAGCCAGGGGGTTGGTTGATGATCCGCAAAGAATAGATGTCCTGGTGACAGCATTACCTCGCACCGGTCAGCCAGCTCAGACAGCGCCTCTGGCGTGATGGCGGTCGGTGGCTTGGCCCACACAAACATCCCCCCTGTCGGTTCGGTATAAACCTCCCAGTTTGCCTTTTTGAGAATACCTAGCGCCAACGCCATTTGATTGGCGAGCTTGGTGCGCAGCCGCTCGGTCAGCTTTCGATAGCTGCCGTTCTGCAGCATGGTAGTGACCACTTGCTCCGCAAAGCGCGACGCAGAAATGCTGGTCAGCATCTTAATATCGACCAAGCGCTGCACCAGAGAGGGTGGGGAGGCGATAAAGCCTACCCGCAGCGAAGAGGAGAGGCTTTTTGAAAAGCTGCCAAGATAGAACACTCGATTCAAACCGTCCAAGGCCGCTAGGCGAGTCGTCGGTGCGTGCTGAAAATCCGCGTAGATATCGTCTTCGATAATCTGAAAATCGTGCTGCTCGGCGAGCTGCAGCACCCGGTGAGCCACCGCTGGGGTGAGGGTGCTGCCGGTGGGGTTATGAAACACGCTGTTAATATAAAAAAGCTTGGGTTGGTACTGCGCCAGTAACGTCTCCAGGCGCTCGATATCTGGTCCATCTGCCAATCGCGGTACGCCAATCACGCGGATGTGCTGCAGGTGCAGTAGGCCGAACAGGTTGTAATAACCCGGTGATTCCACGAACACCACATCGCCCGGTTCAAGCAGCATTCTGACCAATAGATCCAGCGAATGGCTGCCGCCGCCGGTCATCACGATCTGCTCGGCATTAGCGGTAATCGATAGGGGTCGCAGGCGTTCCTGGATCAAGCCGCGCAACTCCTCTGGCCCTTGGGGCGTGCTGTACTCGAAAATTCCCGAGCGGCTTTTACGCGCGACCTGGCGAATGGCATGGGTCAGATCATCGCCCTCGCGCCAGTGGCTTGGCAGCCAGCCGCAACCCAGCTTAAGCGTGTGCTCGTTGGCACTGAAAAGCCCCCACAGGCCATTGGTGACCTCTTCCAATCCGCTCGTAGCTTCTGGTTGTGACACCAGTCCTGCTGCGCTATCCGCCACATAAAAACCTGAACCGGGCCGGGAGCGCACCAAACCGGCAGCCACCAAGCGCTCATAGGCGTCAATCACCGCGTTACGGCTAATGTGATGGGTCGCTGCCAATCGGCGAATAGAGGGTAAACGGCGGCCACCACCGGCACCGTGCGCTGCAATCCAGGTGCGAATACCGGCTTCAATCTGCTGTGTAATGGGCGTGGGGGCGTCGCGGTTAACCTTAAGCTTCATAGCTGACCCTGTGGCTCACAACTGTTCTCGGAAAGGGCGGAACAGTGTCTTGAAAGTGGTGGTTAAGTGTACCTTACCGGTGATCGGCAAGCGTGGGAGCTTAGCGGTTCAAATACTGGCTTATTTAGGATAACGCTATGAATCGCGCTTTAAATCGAACCATCGCCCAAGGTAGCGCTGTTGGCCTGGCCTTTGCACTGTGCATGATTACCACGGCAGTCAATTTACAGGCGCCGCTCTACGATGCACTGGCGGTGCGCGATGGCTTGGGGGTAGGGGCAACCACGTTCGCCTTTGCTTGCTATGTGGCGGGTGTCTTGCCGGTACTGCTGGGCTTAAATGGCTTGGCAGATCGGGTGGGGCGCAAGCCAATGATCATTGCTGCACTACTGTTAAGCCTGATGGCGACGGCGATGATCTTGATAGCTCCCAACCTGGTGGCACTAGGGGTTGCCCGCTTTCTGTTGGGCATCAGCATGGGATTAACGTCGGCAGTGGCGCCTGCGTATATGCAACTGCTCGTGGATAGGGATGATAATCGCGTCGCCACCAACGTCGTGACGGCCAGCACCTCGCTTGGGTTTGGCCTGGGAGCAGCGGTCACCAGCCTGTTTCTCTTTCACACCCCCAGTGTGTCGCCGCCCAGCCTATGGATTTACCTAGTCGCCGCGGCGCTGGCGCTAGTGGTGGTCACTACATTGGAGGATAGCCCGCCGAGTGCCACCAAGCGTTCGCTACTGCGTCTGCCCAGCTACCCTCGGGGCGCTTTTGCCTTTGGATTGGCTATTTTGCTGGCCTGGGCGACGGTGGGGTTAGTGATTGCGATACTCCCTTCCGCCCTGCAGCGACACGGTTTATCCACCTGGAGCGGCTTCGCCACGTTCGGTATTTGCAGCTGCGGGGTGCTGTTTCAGCCTTGGGCAAGAAGGTTCACACCACGAAGCGCGACGCGACTGGGGCTGGCGATTTTACCGATGGCCTATGCGCTAATCGCCTGGGGAGCCGTTCAAGGCTACCTAGCAGCGGTGCTGCTGGGCACGGTGGCTGCCAGCAGCGCCTGCTATGGGTTTATCTACCTGGGTGGGTTGAGTGGCGTGTTGGCAGCGGCCGATGCGTCCGCGCCTCAGGCCAGCGCAGGCTATTTTTTGATGGCGTATGTTGGCTTCAGCCTCCCGGTGATCACGACCGGGGTGCTCATTGATGCAGTGGGGCATACCCTGGCGCTAACGCTGTTTGGTTTTGCGCTATTAGGCGGTGTGATCACGGCGTTCGCTATGCTGCGCAGAGCGCTCACGTGATCGACGACCACTTAAGCTACCCTTTTTCGACCAACAGCCCGCAAGAGGGCGCGGCCCAGCGGGTGTTGGCGGTAAACACCACGTCACACACCACCAGCGAATAGTAACGGCGCACTTCTTCATCGACCCGTGCGCGCAGCGCATCTTGGTGAACGATGGTTAGATCGGGTTCCTCTGGCAATACCACATGCACCATCACATACAGCAGGCGGCCAGGGCGAACCATGCGCACGCGTACCTCTTGCGTGTCAGTGCCCGCCAGGGCATTCGCAACGGCGCGGCGGACGGGTGCTGCGATGGCCTCTTCCGGGGTCTTGTTAAGCAGTTCCTGCAGCGCTTGGGAAGCCATGCGCACCGGTACGCCCAAACACAGCACCACCACCGCAATCACCAATACCGCATCCACGTAGGGCAGAATGGCCTGCCAGCCCAGGTGTTCAAACAGCATCACCAGACAAAACGCCGCGAGTACGGCGGCAGAAATGACGCTGTTGACTAGCCAGTTGAGTTTGTCTGCCGCCACCAGGGGGCTACTGACATGGCGCTGGCTGTGGTGCATCACCCAGGCGGTAAGCGAGCAGGCCGCAGTGGCAAAAAGGGCGTAGATAACGGCAAGCCCAGCGGCAATGTCACGACCGCCTGTTAGTAGCGCAGCGACAGCATCCACCAGTGCAAAAATGGATACACCTAAAATCAGCAGCCCTTTGCAAAGATTGACCAGCGACTCGAAGTAGCTATAGCCAAAAGGGTAGGATTCGCTATCCGGGCGGCTGGCAAGCTTGCTGACTTTAATGGTTACGAGGGCAACGCTGAAATAGATCAGATTAAATAGCCCATCCAGTAAGATCGCTTGAGAGTTAGAGGCCAGCGTGGCCACGATGCCTGCACAGCCAATGAGCAGCGCCATAAAAGCGGAGAAGGCCAAGGTACTCGATTCTGTCTTCACGAACGTTTCTGCTCCAGTGTGCACACCGTATAAATAGCCGCTAAGCATAGCAAAATGTCTCTCACCCTGTTTTCTGACCAGACTGCCCAACGCCTTGTTTTGGACAGCACCGCCAGTTCTACTAACCTTAGAGCACATTTGATTGATTCACGTTAAGCCAAACAGGAGGGTGAGACGATGCCAATGCTGAGCGTAGGAACGGAGCAGGGCACGCCGGTAGAGCTTTATTACGAAGTACGTGGGGCAGGTAAGCCCGTGGTACTCATTCATGGCTGGCCACTCAGTGGCCGTTCATGGGAAAAACAGGTGCCAGCGCTCGTTGAGGCGGGCTATAAAGTCGTGACCTATGACCGCCGGGGATTTGGCTGGTCGACGCAGGCCGATGGCGGCTACGACTACGATACGCTCGCATCAGACCTTAAAAAGCTGATCGACACGCTGGATCTACACGATGCCACTCTAGTGGGCTTTTCCATGGGCGGCGGCGAAGTGGCCCGCTATCTCTCAAGCTACGGCGCTGGCCGGGTGAGTAAAGCCGTGTTTGCCGCTGCTGTGCCGCCTTACCTGTATAAAGCTGACGACAACCCCGAAGGTGGCCTGGACGATGCGACGATCAATCAGTTCCTGGAGGGAGTCAAAGGTGACCGTATCGCCTTCCTGGAGGAGTTTACCAAGAACTTCTTTGCTGCCGGTGAGCGCAGCGATTTAATCAGCGAACCGAATCGCCAGTACCATCGTGATATTGCCGCCTTTGCATCACCCCAAGCGACCTACGACTGCATCAAAGCCTTCAGCTACACCGATTTCCGCAAAGACTTGCCTAAGATCGATATTCCCACGCTAGTGCTGCACGGTGATGCAGACGGCATCGTGCCCTTTGAGGTAAGCGGCAAGCGGACCCAGGAGCTACTGCCCAACGCGAAGACGGAAGTGATCAAGGGTGGGCCGCATGGCCTGAATGCCACGCACCCAGATGCGTTTAATCAGGCGCTGATTCAGTTTATGAATGATTAGGGGTTGGATGAATAAGCATCTGGATGAATAACGTTTGAGAGTTACCGCCTGCTAACGACAACGCCGCCCTGAAGGCGGCGTTGTCGTTTTATCGGGCTAAATAACCACTTTACCCCTCAACCCACACCTCATCACCTTTAAATTCGATCTTCCAGGTGCGCAGTTTGACGCTTTCATCCTCCAGACACTGGCCATCTTCAAGACGGAAGTGTTGCTTGTAGATAGGCGAGGCGACTACTGGGGCGCCTTTAAGGTCGCCGACAATGCCTCGGGCGATTACGTTGGCGTTCGAGAAGGGGTCATGATGATCGAGAGCATAGAGTTCATCGCTCTGCCCTCGCAGCCCGGGCAAGTAGAAAATAGCGACCTGGGCGGGACCGTCGGCGGTTTCCAACCAAGCGGCGACGCCGGAGAACGCGACTAGGTCGGCTTTGGTGCAGGCTTTTTGCCATGCCTTACTGTTTTGAACATCCGCCATATCCATCTCTTTTTTCAGTGCCGTTGCGGTCATGGGTTGCCTCTTCTATAGCTATTCAAAAGCGTCAGTGAGAAGTAGTCTGGGCTGGCCGTGGCTGGCCGCGCTCGGAGGTCATAATGATTGACGGATCCGGACGGTCGTCGTTGACGAAGCTGCGGAAGCGCTTGAGTTTTTCCGGGTCGCTGATGGCGTCTGCCCATTCGCACTGGTAGGTGTCCACCACGGTTTGCATCTGACGCTCCAACTCGTCGTTGATACCCAGGCTATCTTCCAGAATCACCTCTTTGAGGTACTCCAGACCGCCATTGAGGTTTTCACGCCATACTGAGGTGCGTTGCAGCCGGTCAGCGGTGCGCACGTAAAACATCAAGAAGCGATCAATGGTGCGGTAGAGCTGCTCGTCGTCGAGATCCGTGGCGAACAGTTCGGCGTGGCGCGGGCGCATGCCGCCGTTACCGCACACGTAGAGGTTCCAGCCGTTTTCGGTGGCGATAATGCCAATGTCTTTGCTCTGGGCCTCGGCGCACTCGCGGGTGCAGCCGGAAACGCCGAATTTGATCTTGTGAGGGGAACGCAGGCCTTTGTATCGGTTCTCCAGCTGGATCGCCATGCCAACGCTATCCTGCACGCCGTAGCGGCACCAAGTGCTACCCACACAAGATTTCACCGTGCGAAGTGATTTGCCGTAGGCGTGGCCGGTCTCGAAGCCTGCTGCAATCAGTTCGCTCCAAATATCCGGCAGGTCTTCCAGCCGCGCGCCGAACAGGTCGATACGCTGGCCGCCCGTCACCTTGGAGTAGAGGCTATATTTGTTGGCCACTTCGCCCAGGGCGATCAGTTTGTCGGGTGTAATCTCGCCACCAGCCACACGCGGCACCACCGAGTAGGTGCCGTTTTTCTGCATGTTGGCCATGAAGGTGTCGTTGGTATCCTGCAATGGGATATGCGCCGCATCGGTGATCGGCTCGTTAAAGCAGGAGGCCAGAATAGAGCCCACGGCGGGTTTACAGATGTCGCAGCCCAGGCGGTAGGTGTCGGCGTTGCCGTGTTTTTCAATCAAGTCGGTGAAGGTTTTAATGCCCTCGACACGAACGATATCGTAAAGCCCCTGGCGGGTATGGGCGAAGTGCTCGCAAATCGATTTATCGACTTCCACACCGCGGGCTTCCAGCTCGTGATCTACCACGCTTTTAAGCAGCGCGGTGCAGCCGCCACAGCCAGTACTGGCCTTGGTAGCACCTTTGACACCCCCTAAATCTACCGCGCCGTCGTCAATCGTGGCGCAAATATCGCCCTTGGTAACGTTATGGCACGAGCAGATGGTGGCGGTTTCCGGCAGCGCACCGGGGCCGAGTGTGGGCGCGGCGCCGCTGCTTTGCGGAAGAATCAGCGAGGCGGGTTCAGCGGGCAGCTCAATACCGTTGGAATAGTACTGCAGCAGCGTGTCGTAAACGCCGTTGTCGCCGACCAGCATGGCGCCCAGTAGTCTTTTACCATCGCTGGAGACTACTAGCTTGCGGTACTCCTGCTTGATGGGATCCAGGTAGCGAAACATCCGCGCGCCGGGGTTCTGGTTACCGTGAGCATCGCCAATCGAGCCCACATCCACGCCCAGCAGCTTGAGCTTGGTACTCATGTCGGCGCCGCCAAACTGGATATCGCCTTCGGTTAGCGTCGACAGCGCCGTTTTGGCCATCTGGTAGCCCGGTGCTACCAGGCCAAAAATGCTCTGGTTCCATAGTGCGACTTCGCCAATTGCCAGAATGGCCGGGTCGTTGGTCAGGCACTGATTATCCACCACGATGCCACCGCGCTCACCAATCTCCAGGCCGCAGTCGCGGGCTAGCTGGTCGCGGGGGCGGATGCCGGCCGAGAAGACAATCAGGTCGGTTTCCAACACCTTGTCGTCCTGGAAGACCATGCGGTGACGGCTCGCCTCGCCATCTTCAATGCGCTGAGTGGCGCGCTCGGTGAGTACTTGTACGCCCAGGGCTTCGATTTTTTCCCGCAGCAGCTCGCCGCCTTCGTTATCTACCTGCATCGGCATTAGGCGTGAAGCGAATTCCACCACCGCCGTATCAAGATTCAAACCGCGTAGGGCGTTAGCCGCTTCCAAGCCGAGCAGGCCGCCGCCTACCACTACGCCAGTGGTGGCATTTTCGGCGGCAGCACGGATATCGTCTAAATCGTCCAGGGTGCGGTACACCAGGCAGCCATCGCGGTCATTACCAGGAATCGGCGGCACAAAGGGGAAGGAGCCGGTGGCCAGCACCAGGCGGTTATACGGGTAACGGCCTTGGTCGGTGACCACTTCCTGCGCGTTGCGGTCGATTTCGATTACGGCCTCGCCAGAGCGTAGTTCTACGCCGCTTACGTCGTAGTAATCCGCATCGCAAAGCGCCAGGGAGTCGGCATCACGGCCGCTGAAGTATTCAGATAAATGTACTCGGTCGTAGGCGCGGTGGCGCTCTTCGCCAAACACGGTGACCTGATAGCGCGCTAGGGCGCCGTTATCGACGAGCTGCTCGACCAAGTGGTGGCCGACCATGCCGTTGCCGATAATGATGAGCTGTTCAGGAGTAGTCATGTTCTGAGTAACGTCGTTAGTAACCATCGTTATGCCGCCTCTGAAGTAGGAAGATGAGAAGTGCCAGAATCGCCTTGGGCTGCCTGTAGGGCGCTAACGTCGGCGGCGCCAAAGAGCAGTGCCTGACGGCAGTTATTCAGGTTGCTACCTGCTAGCGCTTGCTCGAAGTACCAAGGGCCTTGGCTGGTGTCGCCGTAAAGCACCGCGCCCTCTATTTGACCGTCACGCAACAGCAGGCGGCGGTAGTCGCCGCGCTCAATATCGTGGTAGCTCAGCACTTCGTGCTCGGCGCTGGCCTCGGTGGGGCCAAAGGCGTAGAGCGCCACGCCGCTGATTTTAAGTTTGGTGGCGCTGGGGACATCCGTGTAGCCAAGGGTAGGCGTGCCACCTAGCCGGGCGGCGAGTACTTCCACCTGACGCCAGATCGGTTCCACCAAGCCATAAGTAGTGCCATCAAATTGGCAGCACTCGCCCAGCGCTGAGATCGCCGGGTCGCTGGTGGTGAGAAATTCATCCACCACGATAGCGCGCTCGGTGGTTAGGCCCGCTTGGTGGCCAAGGGCTGCGTTAGGCGTAATGCCCGCCGCGATAATGACGCTCGTGGCAGCCAGTTGGCGGCCATCATCAAGATGAATCTTGCTGACCTGTCCTTGGGCGTCGCCTTCTAGACGTGCTAACTGGGCGCTGGTAACAATCTTCAAGCCGCGCTGGGCCAGTTCGTTTTCAAGCAGATGTGAGGCGGTCGTATCCAGCTGGCGGTTCATTAGCCGTTCGCTGCGCTGGAGCACGCTGACGCTGATATCGTTGCCGCGCTTACGCAGCCCTTCGGCAGCTTCCAGGCCTAGCAGACCGCCGCCAATCACCACTGCCTCGCCTCCACGTTGAGCGATGTCGGTCAGCGCATCAGCATCTTGCAAGTCACGAAAGCCGTGCACGCCCGCCAGCTCAATACCGGGAACATCGGGCATCGCTGGGCGCGAGCCGGTAGCAAGCACTAGGTGGTCATAAGGCAGCGTGCGGCCGGTGTTGGTGACCACGGTTTGGCGGTCGCGATGAAGGGCGTCGACCTTTTCGCCAAGAATCAGCGTGACACCCTGGTCCTCGTACCACTGAGCATCGCGCAGAGTGAGTGCATCCTGATTCATCTCGCCAGCCAGCAGTGGCGAGAGCAGAATACGGTTATATGCAGGAGTTGGCTCGGCGCCAATCACCGTGATGTGTTGAGGGCGCGTGGGTAGTTTTACCAACGCCTCAATCAGGCGGTGGCTGGCCATACCGTTGCCAATAATCACCAGATGGTCATTGAGATGGTCATTGTGTGAGCACCGGGAAGTGGTTTCCATGGGTGGCTCCTCTGTGTCTTTGCGGCTTCTTGAGCACCAAACAAAAAACGCCCCTAACGCACCTTCCTTTCCACGATGTGTAGAAAAGGGGAGCATCAGGGGCGTCGTTGCCCGATAGCGTTGTTTAAAATCTATGCTTTAAACGCGCGGCAACCGCCATTGGCTGCCAGCTGATTAAAAACCTTACCGTGTATAAAGCAAGGAGCTAGCCAACTGGCTATTAATCACTTTTTTTTCAAGCATGTCAGGTGTTTAAGGAGTAAGGGAGGAGGTGCGGACGCGTCGCTGCTTGAGCAAGCTGCACAGCGATGGTGCGAAAAGGGAGGTGGCGTGCACTCTCACACGCCATTTAGCGTGGCCACAGTGCCAAAAAGAGCATTGCGTGATGCTCTTTTATTTTTTAACTATTTGTTTTTAATTAGTTAATTTTCAATAGGCCGGTTGTCGGCTTGGCTCTTGCAGATATCAAGGCAATAAGTGAGTTAACAAGGGATAAGCGCTCATTGTTTGGCGATGGCAGCGAACAACTCCAAAGCCGTTATTAGAAGAATAAGTAGCCGTTAGAAAAAATGTGTAGCTGTTAAAAATTTTGCAGTTGTTTGAAAAAAGTACTGCAAACCGTACTGCACCGAAGAAGGTGCGCTGTGGCAACGACGTCCAGCCCTCTTCTCTTAATGCGTTTATATAGCGCATTAGAGAACGGGACTGGGCGTTTTTTTATGCTTGGCGCTAATGAGGAATCCGAGGAGTAGCTATGACTCAGGCCAAAACCACATGCCCCTACTGCGGCGTCGGCTGCGGCGTGACGGCGACCATTGAAGCAGGCACGCTAAGCGCTGTAGAAGGCGACCGTGAACACCCTGCGAATTATGGTCGGCTGTGTGTGAAGGGTTCTGCGCTACATGAAACGTTGGGCGAGCAGGGCCGCCTGACGCATCCGCGTGTAGATGGCGTCGAGGTCTCCTGGGAGTCCGCACTGAGCATCACCGCTGAGCGTTTAAACGCTCAGCGGGCCGAGCATGGCAATCACAGCGTAGCGGCGTACCTGTCGGGGCAGCTCTTAACTGAAGATTACTATATCGCTAATAAGCTGTTTAAAGGCTTCTTGGGCACCCCTCATTTAGATACCAACTCGCGACTGTGCATGGCTTCTGCGGTCGCTGGCTATAAGCGTGCCTTCGGTGCAGATGCGGTGCCGTGCAACTACGAAGACTTGGAAGAGGCGGAGCTGGTCGTGCTGGTGGGCTCCAACTTGGCCTGGAACCATCCGGTGCTTTACCAACGCATTAAAGTTGCTAAAGAGCGCAACCCACTGATGCGCTTGGTCGTCATTGACCCGCGGGTGACCGATAGCTGCGAAATCGCTGACCTCTACCTGGGGATTAAACCGGGCAGCGATGCTTACCTATTTAATGGCCTGCTGGCGTGGATGGCAAAGCGTCGCAAGCTCGATACCCTCTATCTTGAGCGTCACACCGAAGGCGTTGAAGAGGCCCTGGCGGCAGCGCAACAAACCGCTGGCTCGGTGGCGGAAGTAGCGGCTGCCTGCGATGTCGACCCTGAGCGTCTGGAAACCTTCTACTACTGGTTTGCCAGCCAACTGCATGTGGTCACGCTCTATTCCCAGGGCGTTAACCAATCCGCCAGCGGCACCGATAAATGCAATGCGATTATTAACTGCCACCTAGCGGGCGGAAAAATCGGTTTGCCGGGGGCAGGGCCGTTCTCGATTACCGGTCAACCCAATGCCATGGGTGGGCGCGAAGTAGGCGGGCTGGCCAACCAGCTAGCTGCGCATATGGATTACCACACCCCCGGCGCCATTGATCTGGTCAGTCGCTTCTGGGCGACCGATAATCTCACGCCCATCCTGCCGGAAGGGCCGGGTTATAAAGCGGTGGAACTGTTTGAAGCCATTGAGCGAGGCGAGATAAAAGCGCTCTGGGTAATGGCCACCAATCCCGCGATTAGCCTGCCCGATGCCGCGCGAGTACGCGCTGCGCTGGAAAAATGCCCGCTGGTGATTGTCTCTGAGTGTGCCGCCCATACTGATTTGCTGCCTTATGCAGATATCGTGCTGCCAGCCTCGGGGTGGTCAGAAAAAGATGGCACCGTGACCAACTCCGAGCGGCGGATCTCCCGCCAGCGGGGGATGCTGCCACCCCCAGGGGAAGCTCACCATGATTGGTGGATCATCGCCGAAGTGGCCAAGCGGCTGGGGTTTGCCGAGGCGTTTGAATACTCGCACCCTTGGGAAATATTCGATGAACACGCCCGTCTGTCTGGCTTTGAAAATGGGCTAGCCGGCAGCCCGAAGCGGCTTTTCGATATCTCGGGCTTGGTGGGCCTGGGCCGGAAAGACTACGATGCCTTGGTGCCGGTTCAGTGGCCGGTGACGGCTCGAGCGCCGCAGGGAACCGCGCGCCTGTTTGAAGATGGTGAGTTTGCCACGGCCAATGGCCGTGCCAAACTGTTGGCGGTTAAGCCACAGGGCCCTGAACAATCGCTCAGCGCCGCCTATCCGCTGCGTTTAAACACCGGTCGAATCCGTGATCAGTGGCATACCATGACCCGTACTGCGCGCGCCCCGCGGCTGATGAATCACCGCGCGGAGCCGTTCATGGACGTGCATCCTGATGACGCTCAGGACGCCGGTGTGGTAGATCAAGGCTTGGCGGTGCTAAGCGCCGCAAAGGGTGAATTTCGTGCTCGGGTGCGGGTGTCCAATGCCCAGCGCCGCGGCGAGGTGTTTGTACCCATCCACTGGACTGACTGTTTTACCCAGCAGGCCAGAAGTAGCGCGCTAATCGGCAGCATCACAGATCCGCTCTCCGGGCAGCCGGAATCAAAGCACGGCGCCGTGGCGTTGGCCCCGCTTGCCACGGAGTGGCAGGCCACATTGTTAGTCGCCGATGGCGCCGCTGAGTTGACGCCGTGGTGCACCAGTGCTTATTGGACACTTATACCCATGCGCGGCTGCCAGCGCTGGCAACTTGCCCATACGCAGTCAGTTAACGATTGGTTGGCGCAGTTGAAAGAGTGGCTGCCTGGGGAAGTAGTGGTGGTCAGCCAAGACCCCACTAACGGCCGGCTGCGTGCCGCCTGTGTGGAAAATGGCAAGCTGCGCTGGTGGCTGATGGTTGGCCCACCCAAAGAGTTGCCAGGGCTGGCTTGGCTGGAAGCGCGTTTTAACGAGGCGGCGCTAAGCGATACCCACCGCCGCCGCTTATTAGCGGGCTGCGATGACGGCGCTGCTGATACTGGCCCCGTGGTGTGCAGCTGCCACCAGGTCGGCCAAACCACCATTGCCAACGCTATTCGTGCAGGCGATACCAGCGTAGAAGCGTTAGGCGCCAGACTTGCCTGCGGCACCCAATGCGGTAGCTGTATTCCTGAATTGAAATCACTGATTGAAGAGGAGCGGCCCAATGCGCGCACTAAGCAACCCATTGCTACTGAAGTGGTTTAACGCCTTTATGCGATTGTCGTCACCAGTGCGGTCGTCGTTGGGTCGCAAATGTGACACTGATTTACGCCTGCCGCTGCATGGCGAGTGCCACGCCGGTCAGGTCTATCTGGTCGGGGCAGGCAGTGGTGATGCGGAGCTGTTAACCCTCAAGGCCGCTCGGCTGTTAATGCAGGCAGATGCCGTGGTGTACGACCGCTTGGTGGGCGATGACGTGCTGGCGCTGATTCCCAACGGCAGCGAGCGCTACTACGTGGGCAAAGCCCGCGGCCACCACAGCGTACCGCAAGCGGAAATCGGTGAGCTGATGGTAAAACTCGCCCGCGAAGGGAAATCGGTAGTGCGCCTGAAAGGCGGCGACCCGGCGGTGTTTGCGCGCATGGGCGAGGAACTGGATGCCCTGGCCGCCGCCCAGGTGCCAGCCGCCATTGTGCCGGGAATTACCGCGGCCTCTGCCGCCGCGGCCTGCATGGGTATCCCGCTCACTGATCGTGGCCATGCGCAGCAGCTGCGCTTTGTTACCGCCCAGCTATGCCGCGAAGACGGCACGCCGGACTGGCAAGCACTGGCGCGCAAAGATGAAACCCTGGTGTTTTACATGGGGCTTTCCAAAGTGAGTGCAATTTGCCACGGCCTGCGTCAGGCGGGTCTGCCGGATGAGTGGCCCATCATGCTAGTTGCCAATGCCAGCCAGCCCGAACAGCAGTCGCTGGTGGGCTCACTTGAGGATATGCCCGAAAAACTCGCTGCCCACCCTCTGCCATCTCCCTGCTTGATTGTGGTGGGCAGCGTGGTGCAAAGGGTCGCCACATCGCCCGTTGAGCTAGCCGCCGTATGTCGTTCCAGCGAAGGTGCTCGTTAACCGATGGCAGCGCTGACCATTTCGCTAGGCCAGCACTCAGATAAAGGGCGCAAACCAAGCAATCAGGATTTTTATGGCGCTTACCTGCCCAATGAATCCCAGCGCGCCACCAAAGGCATCGCGATTGCGTTGGCGGACGGGATCAGCAGTAGCGAGGTGAGCCGAGAGGCAAGTGAAGCAGCGGTGGGCGGCTTTCTGACGGACTACTATGCGACCCCTGCCACCTGGGCGGTGAAAACCTCGGCCCAGCGGGTACTGCAGGCCACCAACGCATGGCTTTACGCCCAAACCCGACAAAGCCAGTACCGCTACGATCTTGACCGCGGCTATGTATGTACCTTGAGTGCGATGGTGATCAAGTCCACCACTGCGCATCTATTCCATGTCGGCGATAGCCGTATCTACCAGCTGGCGGGCAACACGCTGGAGCCGTTGACCGAGGACCACCGCTTCTGGGCGTCACGGGAAGTGAGTCATTTAAGCCGCGCCATGGGCGCTGGTCAGCATCTGGAGCTGGATTATCGTGCGGTATCGATTAGTGCAGGCGATGTGTTTGTACTCGCCACCGATGGGGTTTATGAGTGGCTGCCAGCGACCGAAATGGCGGCACTGATTCATGCCCACTGGAGCGATCTGGCCGCCGCCGCCGAGGCGATGATTACCGTGGCAATCGAGAACGGTAGCGATGATAATCTGACGGTGCAGATTGTACGCATTGAGACGCTGCCCGACGGCCGTGCGGATGAGCTTTATGCAGCACTTGGTGCGCTACCCCAGCCGCCGGAGCTGCGCGCAGGAAGCGAGCTGGATGGCTATCGTATCGTGCGCCCACTGCATGCCAGTAGCCGCAGCCATGTCTTCTTGGTAGAAGAGATATCAAGCGGCCATAAAGTGGCGCTCAAGACCCTTTCCACCGAGCTAAGCCAAGACCCGGCAAGCATTGAGCGGTTTGTGCGCGAAGAGTGGATTGCCCGCCGAATCGACAATGCCCACGTGCTAAAAGCCCCCGCGCAAGAACGCCCTCGCCACTACCTTTATACGGTGCTGGCATATATCGAAGGGCACACCCTGACCCAGTGGATGCACGATCACCCTAACGCCGACTTAGCCACTGTAAGACCTATCATTGAGCAGATCGCTAAAGGCCTTCGCGCTTTCCATCGCCTGGAAATGCTCCACCAGGATTTACGCCCCGACAACGTCATGATCGATAATCATGGCACAATAAAACTGATCGATTTTGGCGCCGCCAAAGTGGCTGGCATCGCCGAAGCAGCGGGCGAGGACCTTGCTGGCGGCGATATTTTAGGCACCGCCCAGTACACCGCACCGGAGTATTTTCTGGGCGAAGGTGGGTCGCCGCGTGCGGATCAATACTCCCTCGCCGTTATCACCTATCAGATGCTAACCGGCACGTTGCCCTATGGTACCGAAGTGGCTAAAACCCGCACTCCGGCGGCACAGCATAAACTTGCCTATCAATCGGCACTCAGCGAAAACCGTGAACTGCCCGCCTGGGTGGATGAGGTGCTCAAAAAAGCCTTGCACCCCAACCCTCACAAACGCTACCCAGCGCTGTCGGAGTTTATCTTTGAGCTGCGCTCGCCAAGCCCTGCAATGCTTAAGCGCGCCCAGTTACCACTGCTAGAACGTGACCCGGTACTGTTCTGGAAAGGTGTGTCGCTGGCGCTGGCGATAGTGGTTATCACTTTGTTATTGCGTTGACGGCGCTGCTGTTGGTCTGGAAACAACAGGCAACGGGGTTGAAGTGGGGCGGTTGCCACCCCATGTAGTTAACACGCTATCAATAGAAAAGGGCGTTAATGATGCAAAATGTAATGCCTAACCCCGGTTTCGGTACCTTTCGCCTGGAAGGCGAGACGCTCAAGCAGAGTATTCATGTGGCGCTTGAGGCGGGGTATCGGCACATCGATACCGCCCAGTTTTATGGTAACGAAGCGGATGTGGGAGCGGCGATTCGTGACAGCGACGTGCACCGCAGCGATATTTTTCTTACCACCAAGGTGTGGTTTGACAACCTGGAACCCGCCACTTTGAAGGCCAGCGTAGACGAAAGCCTTCAGAAGCTGGGCACAGGTTACGTTGATTTGTTATTGATTCACTGGCCGTCGCCCAATAATGAAGTGCCGATGGCAGATTATTTGACGGCGCTTAAAGAAGTCAAAGCAGAAGGTAAAGCGCACCATATCGGTATTTCCAATTTCACCTGCGAACAGGTGGACGAAGCGATTAGTATTCTGGGTAAAGGTGAAATTCTGACCAATCAGATCGAAGTTCACCCTTTTCTTCAAAACCGTAAATTAGTTGATCACTGCGAGCACCAAAATATTCAGGTGACCGCCTTTATGCCATTGGCAGTGGGCAAAGTAATGGAAGATCCGACTCTTCAGAAAATTGCCGACGCCCATGGCGTAACACCTGCGCAAATTACCTTGGCCTGGGTAAACCAGCGCAATATGATCACTATTCCGTCTTCCACCAAGGCGCGGAATATTCAAAGCAATATCGCTGCCTTTGATTTAGTGCTAAGCGACAGTGAAATGGCCGATATTGCCATGTTGGATCGCCAAGAGCGTATTGCTAACCCAGATTTCGCGCCCGCTTGGGATGAGTAAACTGATTGAATAAGTAACTCGGAATAGGCAAAACGTGGAACGCTAAAAATTAATAGCTGTCTTAACGGATGCTTGCCATTGGCAGGCATCCTTAAATTAGCGGAGAACATGATGAAACAGCGCAAGATTCAAGATAACGCGTTAAAAGCGCAGCTAAGAACGCCGATGTTTAAAATGCAGCAGCAAACCCCTAAAAAGGGTAAAGGGAGTTACACACGTAAAGGGCGTACCACTAATACAGGCGCTAAGCAGGGATATAGCCAAGCCGCTTGAGCCAAGTTTCTTGTATTGGTCGATTTGGCTATATCTCTGCCATTTTCTCTGACGATAAGACGCCCCAGTCACTCCCTGTGACCGAGGCGACAGCTACGCCAAACTACTCCCGCAATGTGGACACGTTTCATAAGCATCGCGAGTTTCAATCTGATGGCGTTGGTTGAACTGACTTGCCTCCTCTATACCGTGAATAGATACCAATTGGCCCTGCTCCCAGCGTAGGCCGATATCCTTTAGTACATGAGGGTCGTGTAAGCGCGGGTCTTCGTAAAGGCGCTGCTGAGTACGATAATGGTTAAAAGCATTAACCAGTTTGCGAATGATTGTTGCCATTGTCATGGGGTCGGTCTCCTTGGTTAGGAGGCCGGGCAACATCGCGGTCAGGAAGCATCAAAAGTAACGATAAAACACATGGCCGCGACACCTGCCGCGGCCAATTTTCTCAATACATCTCTGGCGCGCGATGACAATAAGCTGGTACCGCATTATTAATAATGCGATGCAGTTTATTCATTTGTGTAACGCGGATTTGCCAGCGCATGAGAAGGTCTCGTTAAAAGAAAAGAGCTACCTTAAAATGGTAGCTCTTTTCTTTTAACCGATGCTTATATGTGCGTCAACAGTAAAGTTAACGATAACCTTTCGCCTGAAGCTTAAATAGCTTTGCATAACGCCCATTAGTTTCCAGCAGCGCTTCATGGGTGCCACGTTCAATAATATGCCCTTGGTCGATCACTAAAATGAGATCAGCACTGCGTACTGTGGAGAAGCGGTGCGAGATCAGTATCGCCATCTTATCGCGGCTATGTTCGCGGAAGCGGGCGAAGACTTCAGCTTCAGCGGCGGCATCCATCGCTGCCGTGGGTTCATCAAGCACGATGATGTCGGCATTTTCGCGCATATAGGCACGGGAGAGGGCAATCTTCTGCCACTGACCGCCGGAGAGCTCCTGGCCATTTTTAAACCAGCGGCCCAGTTGGGTTTTGTAGCCATTCCCCATGCGGGTAATAAAGTCGTCCGCCATGCCGTGCCGTGCGGCTTGCTGCCAGCGCTGCTCATCGTCAAAGGCATGGGTATCGCCAACGCCAAGGTTCTCACCAACCTGTAGCTGATAGCGCACGAAGTCCTGAAAGATGACGCCGGTACGCTCACGTAGTGCTTGAGCGCTCCAGTCACGTAGGTCGCTACCGTCTAATAGAATGCGACCTTGAGTAGGTTGGTAGAGTCGCGTCAAAAGTTTGATCAGGGTGGTCTTGCCAGAGCCGTTTTCACCCACCAACGCCAAGCTTTGCCCAGGGGAGAGGTGCAGCGAAATATCGTGTAGAACCGGATCTTGGAGAACAGAATCGCCGCCAGGGTAAGAGAAACTAACATTCTCAAAGCGCAGCCCATCCCCAGGTTGTGCACCCTGAGTTAGCGTACCGTTTTCGGCCTCAACCGGTTGCTCCAGGTATTCATAAAGATTGGATAGATAAAGGTTATCTTCGTACATGCCGCTAATGGCGGTAAGACTGGCGGAAAGCGCCGCCTGGCCTTGCTTGAAAACCATTAAATACATGGTCATTTGACCCAACGTCAGTGCCCCTGCAATGGTTTCAATCACCACCCAGCCGTAGGCAGCGTAAAACGTTAAGGTGCCGAGCAATCCGAGCAGAAATCCCCAGCTTTCCCTGCGAAGGGTTAAACGACGATCTTCTGCAAACAGTTGGGTAAAAATATCGCGGTAGCGCTGCAGAAATAACCCTTCAAGACCAAACAGTTTGACCTCTTTAATGCTGTCTTCCCGTGCAAGTACTGTCTCTAAATAGATCTGCATACGGGTTTGGGGTGAGCGCCAGCGAAACAGCCGGAAGGCATCGCCCGAGAATTTGGCCTCCGAGATAAAGACCGGCAGGGCGCCAGCTACTAAAATCAGCAGTGCCCAAGGGGAAAACTGCACCAGCAGTACGCCAAAACTGCCCAGCGAGATCGCATTTTGTAGCAGCCCAAAGGTTTTATTCACCAGCGCAAGTGGGCGCGTAGAGGCCTCACGCCGTGCTCGCGTGAGCTGGTCGTAAAGCTCTGAATCCTCAAACTGGCTAAGTGACAGCGTGCCCGCTTTCTCCAGAATCATCACGTTGACCTTCTGACCCAGTAGCGCTCTTAACAGCGACTGCTGGGCCGAAAGGCCGCGCTGGGCCAGCGCAATTAATCCAATGATCAGCGCTTCAAACCCCACCAGTTTCAACACCGGCGTAATAGAAACCAGCAAATTGGGATCGTTGGCTTCGCGGTGTGTCTCCATGGCATTCACCACACCATCGACAATTAACTGCCCGACCCAGGCCGCCACCGCGGGCAGCACTCCCGCCACCAGGGTGCAGAGCGCTAACCCAAGCATCATCCAGCGGGAAGTTTCCCACACTAATCCAAGCGCGCGGCGGCTAT
>NZ_PJBT01000048.1:0-9737 GCF_002836035.1 Halomonas sp. MES3-P3E
GTTGTCGGTGAGATAACAGTCATCAAATTGGCCTTCGGCACATAATGCCGCTAAGTCCGGAATGGTTAGGTGATGACGATCACGGAATACTAACTCGCTTTCACTGAGGGCGGTAAACGTTCGGCTTACGTGCACGGGGCTCAGGCCAAGTACATCGGCCAACTGCTCTTGAGAGAGGGGTAGGCGAAACTGATTACTAATATCGGTATTAGTTTGGCGTAGCCGCAAATACATCTCGTAGAGAAAATGCGCCATTTTCTGGCGGGCACTGCGTCTTGCCAAGGTGACCAGCCGCTCGGTCATCAGCGCCTGTTGGCGGCTACCAATAGCAAACATCACCGATGTAAGGGGGAGCGACTGACGGAAAATATCCAGCATACGTTTATGCGGGAAGTGGCAAACCACACCATCATCAATCATGCGCACATTCTCTAGGCGCTCGGAGAAGGCAAACTCGCGCAGACCAATAATGTCACCCGGCAAAAACACTTCCAGAATCTGCCGATCACCATTTTCTAAGTGGCGGTAGGAGAAGGCCCAGCCACTTTTTAGCGTGCAGAACTCATTGGCCGCATCGCCCATTTCCCATAGGATCGTGCCAGATTTTATAGTGCTTGGACTCTCTTCAAGCGAGAGGAGTAATTTTTTTTCCTCCTCCTTCAACGAGCAATAGTGACTGAAGTGCTTGATAATACAGCTTTTTTCTTCGTTCATGGCCTATCCCTCTAAGAGAGGTTTACTTAATATAACTAACTATTAGCTGCTCGTCGCAATACACAATAAGGCGGCTTACTGCGTTGTTCAATACATAGGGCAGTGGGCTCCTTTACTCAGGGGCGCGCGTGCGCGCCCAACTCCGAAAAAAGACCTAAAGGTTATCGCTTGGTTGCTCGTTTGCCACGCGCTAGTAGCGGCGCTAAGAAATGCCCGGTATGCGAGACTTTCTGTTTTGCGAGCTGCTCCGGCGTGCCTTCAGCGATAATCTGACCGCCACCTGAGCCCCCTTCGGGGCCGAGATCGACAATCCAATCGGCCGTTTTGATCACATCAAGATTGTGCTCAATCACTACGATAGTGTTGCCATGATCGCGCAGGCGGTGGAGCACCGTCAGCAATTGGCGAATATCTTCAAAATGCAGGCCGGTGGTTGGCTCATCGAGAATATACAGCGTTTTGCCGGTATCACGCTTGGCTAACTCACGGGCGAGTTTCACCCGCTGCGCTTCGCCGCCCGACAGGGTGGTAGCGCTTTGCCCCAGGCGGATGTAGGAAAGCCCCACGTCGAGCAAGGTTTGCAAACGACGGGCAATAGCGGGCACTGGGCTGAAGAATTCCAGCGCGTCTTCCACGGTCATGGTCAGCACTTCGTGGATCGTTTTGCCTTTGTAGTGAATATCCAGCGTTTCACGGTTATAGCGCTTGCCTTTACAGACGTCGCAGGGCACATAGATATCGGGTAGAAAGTGCATCTCCACCTTGATCATGCCTTCCCCCTGGCACGCCTCGCAGCGCCCGCCTTTCACGTTAAAGCTGAAACGGCCGGGCTTGTAGCCCCGCGAACGCGCTTCCTGGGTGCCCGCAAATAGCTCGCGGATCGGTGTGAAAATACCGGTATAGGTAGCCGGGTTGGAGCGTGGGGTTCGCCCAATCGGACTCTGGTCAATATCGATGACTTTATCGAGTTGATCGAGCCCTTCGATTTTTTCATAAGGTGCGGCGGTCAGCGTGGTCGCGCGGTTTAGCTCGCGAGCCGCAATCGGCATTAGCGTGCCGTTGATCAACGTCGATTTACCCGAGCCCGAAACGCCGGTAATGGCGATAAACAGCCCCAGCGGCAACGTTAGCGTCACGTCCTGCAGGTTATTGCCGGTGGCGCCGCGTAGCACTAATTGCTTTTCTGGATTGCCGGGAATGCGGTAGGGCGGTACGGCGATTTCCCGTGTGCCGGAAAGATACTGGCCGGTCAGCGAGTTGGCATTATCCATTATGTCCTGGGGCGTGCCCTGGGCGACGATTTCACCACCGTGGACGCCTGCACCGGGGCCGATATCCAGCACGTGGTCGGCGGCACGAATAGCATCTTCATCGTGCTCTACCACAATCACGGTATTGCCCAAATCGCGCAGCCGCTCAAGGGTTTTCAACAGCCGGTCATTATCGCGCTGGTGCAAGCCAATCGACGGCTCATCAAGAATGTACATGACCCCGACTAAGCCTGCGCCTATCTGGCTGGCCAGACGGATACGCTGGGCCTCGCCGCCAGAAAGCGTGTCGGCGCTGCGCTCCAGATTAAGGTAATCCAGCCCCACATTGACCAAAAACTCTAGCCGAGCGTGAATTTCATGAACGATTTTATCGGCAATTTCACCTTTACGGCCGGGTAGTGTTAGATCAGCAAAGTAGCGCCAAGCCTCGCCAATCGGGAAACGGACGATGTCGGCGATATTGTGGTCATCCACATAAACATGGCGCGACTCTTTGCGCAGCCGCGAGCCATTACAGGTGGCGCAGGGCTGTACCGCGATGTATTTGACCAGGTCATCGCGCACCATGTTGGATTCGGTTTCCCGATAGCGGCGCTGCATATTAGGCAGCACGCCCTCAAAGGCGTGTTCACGGGTCACTTTGCGGCCGCGGTCGCCCACGTAGACAAACGGAATCTGCTCGTCGCCGCTGCCGTTTAAGATAACCTCCCGCTCATGGCGGGCAAGCTCTTGCCAAGGCGTTTCCAGCTCAAAGCGGTAGTGCTTGGCCAGCGCCTGGAGCTGGGTAAAGTAGTAAATATTGCGTCGATCCCAGCCTTTGATGACGCCTTCGGCAAGCGAAAGCTCTGGGTGGCTGATCAGCTTGTCCGGGTCGAAGTACTGCTGAACGCCCAGCCCATCGCAGGTGGGGCAGGCGCCCGCCGGGTTGTTGAACGAAAACATGCGTGGCTCAAGTTCTGCCAGCGAGTAGCCACATACCGGGCAGGCAAAGCGTGACGAAAAGGCAATATCGTCGCGCTCACCGTCCATAAAGTGAATCATGGCGGTGCCGTCAGCGAGGTTCAGCGCCGTTTCAAAGGACTCCGCCAGCCGCTGGGCGAGGTCATCGCGCACTTTGAAGCGGTCAACGACGACGCTAATATCGTGCTTTTTGCGCTTATCCAGCGGGGCGATATCATCCAGCTCCAGCACCTGGCCGTCGATCAGCGCGCGCACAAAGCCCTGGGCGCGCAGCTCTGCTAAAAGCTGCAAGTGTTCGCCCTTGCGCCCTTTGACTACCGGCGCCAGCAGCATCAGCTTGGTGCCTTCGGCAAGGTTCATCACCTGATCAACCATCTGTGAGATAGTCTGGGCTTCAAGGTCTTCGCCGTGCTCGGGGCAGCGGGGCGTGCCTGCGCGGGCGAACAGCAGGCGCAGGTAGTCGTAAATTTCGGTGATGGTGCCCACGGTTGAGCGTGGGTTGTGGGAGGTGGACTTCTGCTCAATAGAGATCGCAGGCGAAAGCCCTTCAATGTGATCCACATCGGGCTTTTCCATCATCGACAGGAACTGGCGCGCATAGGTGGAGAGTGACTCCACATAGCGGCGCTGCCCCTCGGCGTAAAGCGTGTCAAACGCCAACGATGATTTACCCGAGCCGGAGAGGCCGGTAATCACAATCAGCTTGTTACGGGGCAGTTCCACATCGATCTGCTTGAGGTTGTGGGTGCGGGCACCCCTGACCAGAATGCTGTCCATCAACACCTCGAATCGCGCGGCAAAAGCGCGATTATACGTTTGCAAGCCCCCTCCCGGCAAAACGGCTTTCATAACCTGCGGCAACTCGTGCCGTTTCCAGCGCAAGCCCAAACCGCTAGAATAGGCAGATTGTCTCGATCCATGCTGACTCACCCCATGCTTATCCACCATATAAAAGGGCATTATGCGCAAGGTTTCCGCACTATTGCTGGCTTCTGAACGCCGTGCGATCAGCGGTTTGGCCGGGCTCTATGCGTCTCGCATGCTGGGCCTGTTCATGGTGCTGCCCGTGCTGGCGCTCTACGCTGATACGCTGGCGGGGGCGACACCGCTATTGGTGGGCGTCGCACTGGGCATCTATGGGTTGACCCAGGCGACGCTGCAAATCCCGTTTGGCTTACTCTCTGATCGCATTGGCCGCAAGCGAGTTATCGCTATGGGGCTGGTCATTTTTGCACTCGGCAGCGTGGTCGCGGCGCTCTCCGATAGCATTGCTGGCGTAATCGCCGGGCGAGCGTTGCAGGGCGGTGGCGCAGTGGCCGCGGCGATTATGGCACTACTGGCGGATCAAACCCGTGAGGAAATCCGCACTGCCGCCATGGCCACCATTGGGCTTTCAATTGGCGTTTCGTTTGCCATTGCCATGGTGCTGGGGCCATGGCTTGCCGCCTGGGCGGGGCTGGCTGGCGTGTTCTGGTTTACCGCGCTGCTGACGCTGGTAGGGTTGCTGGTACTGTGGCGCTGGGTGCCTGCCGCGCCGCGGCGGCGTCGTCACCGTGATGTAGGTATGGATCGCCAGCAGTTTAAAAGCGTGATCACCCGCCCCGATTTATGGCGGTTGGATTTATCGATTTTTGCCCTGCATCTGGTGCTGATGGCGATATTTGTCGCGGTGCCTTTTCGGCTATTGAACGCTGGCGTGGTGATTGAGTATCACGGGCTGGCGTATCTTGGCATTATGGCGCTATCGTTTGTGGCGATGGTGCCGCTGATTATTGTGGCCGAGAAGCAGCAACGCATGCGGTTGATGTGCCTGGGGGCGATCGGCGCTATTGTGATTAGCTTAGCGGGGCTGGGGTTGCCACTGTCGCCGGGCTATTGGCTATTTGTCTGGTTGTTTGTGTTCTTCACCGGCTTTAACTTGCTGGAAGCCACGCTACCTTCCATGCTCAGTAAGCTGGCCCCAGCGGGCGCGAAAGGAACCGCCATGGGCGTGTATTCCACCAGTCAATTTTTAGGCGCTTTTTTAGGCGGTACACTAGGCGGTTTACTGGCGCATTATGGGGGCCTCAACGCGGTTTTTATTGGCTGTGCAGGGCTTGCGCTATGCTGGTGGATCGCCATGTGGCGGATGCCTTCACCACCCCCGCTCTCCAGCGAAGTGGTGGCACTGCACGAGACACAGGCAGACGCACTCGACCTATTGATGGAACATTTAGCCGATGTGGTCGGTGTAGAAGACGTCATGGTGGTGCCGGAAGAGCGTTTAGTCTATTTAAAGGTGAACCGTCAACAGCTTGATCAGGCAGCGTTAACTCGTCTGATGGCGCCACCCAAATCTTAACCCAGCCCGGCCGATAAAAGCGTGACGGTGGTTGGCAATAAACTCTACATGACAGCTATTAAAGGAGCGTCTTATGGCTCGCGGCATTAACAAGGTCATATTGATTGGCAACCTCGGGCAGGATCCAGAGGTGCGTTTCACACCCAGCGGTACCGCCGTGGCCAACTTGAACTTGGCGACCACCGATACCTGGATGGATCGCCAGAGCGGTCAGCGCCAAGAGCGCACCGAATGGCACCGCGTGGTAATGTTCAATAAAACCGCCGAAATTGCCCAGCAGTACCTGAAAAAAGGCTCCAAAGTCTATATTGAAGGGCGCCTGCAAACTCGTAAGTGGCAGGATCAAAACGGCCAGGATCGCTATTCGACAGAGATTGTCGCCAACGATATGCAAATGCTTGATGGTCGCAGTGGTGACTTCCAAGGTGGAGGCGCCGGGCAAAACAGCTATCCCCAGAACGCTCCTCAGAATGCGCCCCAAAACGCGCCGGCCCCCAATAACCAAGGCGGCGGTTATCCGCAGCAGGGCGGTGCTCCTCAGGGCGGAAACTACCCAGACGGGCAGAACCCGCAGCAGCCTCGCCCCGCACAGCCAGCGCCCCAGCAGGGCAACCAAGCACCGCCGCCCAACCAGCAGAACAGCAGCTACGGTGCACCTGACCCGGGTAACTTCGACGACTTTGACGACGAGATACCGTTTTAAGTGCACTATTCACCCAATAGTGTAGAGCTGAGCGTGAGTAAGGGGAAAGCGTCTTGAAATTGCTTATATTGGATGCCGGACACTGCTTAAGCTTGGCACTGGCCCGGGAAGCAAGCCGTCGCGCCGATACAGAATTAGTCATTGAGCAAGGGACAACCATCACGCCGTCGCGCCTTGAAGCGATTGCGCCTGACGCAGTGGTTATTCCACCGTTGGCACATCCCTTAAATATGGCGCCAGCGGAGGTCACTGCTCATGCGGATGCAGTCGATAGCTGCTTAGATGCTTGCCTATCTCAAAATGTAGCGTTGGTATGGTGTGTGTCTGATCAGCTCTACGAAGATGGCCTGGAAGTCCCTATTGATGAGCATGTAGTGCCTGCACCACGAGACGACAGCCTGCGCCGTCTGGTACAAACCGGTGACCGTATACGGGCGGAGTATCAGAGGCATCTGATTGTGCGTCTAGGCCCGCTGTTTGCTTTGGAAGGCAGTCATGCGTGGCTCAATGACATCATCGGTAACTTAGTGCTCGGGAAGCCAGTGCGGGCAGCAGAAGACGTGATCTTTTGCCCGACGTCGGCGGATGCCGTCGCCATGGCGCTGATTGGTATGTTACAGCAGCAGGCCAGCGGGGCGGGTGCGTGGGGCGCCTACCATCTCGCTGGCACCGAGCCGGTTAGCGCCTTTACCTTTACCTCCATGGTGCGGACCCAGTTGTTAACCCATCTTGAAGGCCGCGGTGAGCAGATTACTCTCGGTGAGGTGCAGCCGCTTAAACACCATCATGATGCCAAGCTTCGGCGCGTTTTAAATTGTCGCCGTGTGTTGGATGTCTTTGGTGTCCATCAAAAGCCATGGCGGTTAGAGGCTGGGCGTATGTTGGATGCGTGGTGTTTAATCCGTGAGAATAATCGTGTCAGCGATACAGGAGCATCGGCTTGATAAATGTGGTTCGCAGCCTGGTATTTTATGCTGGCTATTTTTTTGCCATGCTGATGATTGGCATTCTGTTTTTACCCATTGCGCCGTTTCTTCCGCTCTCTGGTCGCTACCGCTTACTCAATCTGTATAACTACTTTTTGATGGTGTGGTTTCGTATTGCCTGTGGCGTCCGCTATGACATACAAGGGCGAGAAAATCTCCCCAGCGGCCCCTGTGTCATTCAAGCCAATCACCAGTGTGAATGGGAAACGGTATTTCTGCAGGTGATGAAGCCGCCAGTGTGTACCGTCCTTAAACGGGAATTGCTGCGCCTACCTATCTTCGGCTGGGGATTACGTTTGCTCCGCCCGATCAGCTTGGATCGCTCTAAACCGGCGCGGGCGATGAAGCAAGTGCTTACGCAAGGCGTAGAACGTCTTGGTACCGGCATGTCTGTGTTGATCTTTCCGGAAGGAACGCGAGTAGATCCGGGTATCCGTAAACGCTATAACAAAAGTGGCAGCGTGGTGGCGTGCCGTGCGGGAGTACCGGTCTTGCCGGTGGCTCATAATGCTGGCGAGCGCTGGCCGGGGCGCCACTGGGTTAAGCGGCCAGGCGTATTGCGGGTGCGTATCGGTAAGCCTATTGAGACGGCGGGGCGCATGCCCGATGAAGTGCTCGCAGAAGTGGAAGTGTGGATCGAAGCGCAGTTACAGGAAATTTCTGATGTGCCGCGGCCTACCACTCGTCAAAGCTGACGCGATATACCGAGCTAGTTAGACTATTAAGCAACAATGGCGCCCACTGGGCGCCATTGTTGTCTTCAGCATGCCTGTTGTCTTATCAGCGTTAATCGTTAAAGCGCTGGAAGACTAAACATGCATTAGTGCCGCCAAAGCCGAAGCTATTAGACAAGGCACGCTCTATTGTCACGTTATCTCGACGTTTGGTGACAATATCAAAGCCGTCGGCCTGCTCATCCAAGTTGGCGATATTCGCCGATGCAGCGACAAAGTTATGTTGCATCATCAGCAGCGAATAGATCGCTTCCTGTACACCGGTAGCGCCAAGGGAGTGACCGGTCAGCGATTTGGTTGAGCTCATCGCGGGTGTCGTATTACCAAACACTTCACGTATTGCTTTTAGCTCGGCCACATCGCCCACGGGGGTAGAGGTACCGTGCGTATTAATGTAATCGATCTTACCCTCTACGGTAGCCATTGCCTGATGCATGCAGCGCATAGCACCTTCGCCTGAAGGAGCCACCATATCGTGGCCGTCAGAGGTGGCGCCGTAGCCAACTAACTCGCCGTAGATCTTGGCACCACGCGCTTTAGCGTGCTCAAGCTCTTCCAACACCAGCATGCCGCCACCGCCTGCAATCACGAAACCGTCGCGGGCGTTGTCGTAAGGGCGCGAGGCTTGCTCTGGGGTATCGTTATAGTGTGTTGAGAGCGCGCCCATGGCATCAAACAGGCAGGAGAGCGTCCAGTGTTCCTCTTCACCGCCACCTGCAAACACTACATCCTGCTTGTTAAGCTGAATTTGTTCCATCGCGCTACCAATACAGTGTGCTGAGGTAGCACAGGCAGAGGAGATGGAGTAATTCACGCCCTTGATTTTAAAGGGTGTCGCCAAACAGGCGGAAACGGTGCTGCCCATTGTCCGCGTCACGCGATAAGGGCCAACGCGACGCAGGCCTTTCTCACGCAGTACGTCGGCAGCTTCCACTTGGTTAGCGCTTGAAGCACCGCCGGAGCCAGCAATAAGCCCTGTCCTCTCGTTGGAGACTTGCTCCTCAGAGAGCCCCGCGTCTTCAATGGCCTGGGCCATTGAAACATAGGCGTAGGCAGCTGCATCGCCCATAAAGCGGCGCAGTTTGCGGTCGATGAGTGCGTCAAGATCGATATCGACGCTGCCAGCCACATGGCTACGGAAGCCACGCTCGGCGTACTCTTCCTTAAAACGAATACCGCTACGCCCAGTTTTGAGCGCGTCCAGGACCTGTCGTTGGTCGTTGCCAAGGCAAGATACAATGCCAAGGCCGGTGACTACCACTCGTCGCATGGGAGCCTCCTGTTCAGAAATTCGCAGTGGAGGTGAATAGGCCAACGCGCAGATCATTAGCCTGATAAATGTCGCGTCCGTCGACGGATACTGTGCCGTCGGCGATACCCAAGATGAGTCGTCGGGTAATAATACGCTTAATATTAATACTATAGGTCACTTTTTGTGCATCTGGCAGGATCTGCCCGCTGAACTTGACCTCGCCACAGCCGAGTGCACGTCCGCGCCCTGGGTGGCCTAACCAGCCAAGATAGAAGCCGACTAGCTGCCACATGGCATCTAGACCTAAACACCCAGGCATAACGGGGTCTCCAGGGAAGTGGCAGTCAAAGAACCACAAGTTAGAGCTAATATCCAGCTCGGCGATCAGTTCGCCCTTGCCATGCTCTCCGCCTTCTTCATGAATGTGCTTAATGCGATCAAGCATCAGCATATTAGGCGCTGGGAGCTGTGCATTACCGGGGCCGAATAGCTCGCCGCGTGAGCAGGCCAGCAGTTCTTCGCGATCAAAGGAGTGTTGCTTGGTCACTGAATCGTTCCGAATATCAAAATGGTTGTTTGGCTAGTCTACTTCCCGAAACCGCTGAATGCACGTAACTGGCTATTTATCGCTTATATCTGAAGATTTTAGCGTTTTGGCCGATAGCACTATAGTAGAAGACTTTATTCAAAAGCTGTCGTTTATGCACAATAAATGTCGCATTGCCGTAATATAGAGTATCCAAGTTTTTGATTAGGCGGCATGATCAACATGGCAC
>NZ_PJBT01000049.1:0-9313 GCF_002836035.1 Halomonas sp. MES3-P3E
GGCGCGCGCGAAATTTATCAAACCCTGATGGGCCAGTACCCGGAACACTACGCTTATCAAGTCGCGTTCGCCCGGGTACTGGTAGCCGAAGGGCGTGGCAGCGAGGCGCGTGAAGTGCTCGACAACCTGCCGCCGGAAGAGCGCGACGCGGCACCTGCACGGGGCGTGCGCGCCAGCATTGAGTTTGGCGAACAGGCACTCTCAGCCGAAGAGATCGCAGCCCTGGGCGATCGTACCGACAGCGAAGCTCAGTACCAGCGCGCCCTGCGCCAAGTGGCTGACGGTCATTACGATGCAGGCCTGGAAGCACTGCTGGCGCTGATGAAACACGACCGTGCCTACAATGATGACGCAGCGCGTAAAACGCTGCTGCAGGTGTTCGATGCATTAGGCGCCGATCATCCGCTGACCGTTACCTACCGCCGTAAACTATTTGCCATGCTCTACTAACGGGTCTCACTGCTTTTTAGCACTGCATCCATGCGTGACAATGACATTTCCAGTTGGGTAGCGGTGGTGCCGAAGTTAAGCCGCACAAAGCCGGGGCAGCCAAAGGCAGCCCCGTCTGAAAGTGCCACCCCCGCCTCTTTCAGCAGCCTTTTATGGGGCGCATTGCCCAGGCCCGCCTCGCGCATATCCAGCCAGGCTAGATACGTTGATTCCGGTGTACTCCAACGAACACTCTGCCAGCTAGCCACTCGCTCCTCCAGCGTCGCACGATGCTCACGTAGTACGTTTAATAGTTCCTGCCGCCACGGCTCACCTTCCCGATAAGCCGCTTCCGCCGCGACTAAGCCGAGTATGTTGCTATCGGGCAGCAGCCCTTTTGCTGCGGCTGCAAAGCGCTGACGCAGAGCAGGGTCAGGGATCACCGCGCAGGCACTGGTCAACCCAGCCAAATTAAAGGTTTTAGAGGGCGCCCACAGGGTGATTGTGCGCTTGGCCAGTTCAGGAAATGCTGCCACCAGCGGACGGTGGCACGCGCCTTCATCTAATAGCAGGTCGCAGTGAAGCTCATCGGATACCACCCAAAGATCATGTCGTTCTACAAGCTCAGCCAGCGCAGCAAGCTCTTCCTGATGCCATACGCGCCCTGTCGGGTTGTGGGGATGACACCATAGCAATAGGCGGGTACGCGGCGTAATCGACGCCTCCAGGGCGGCAATATCGAGCTGCCAAGGCGCACCGGGGCTCGAAGGCGCTTGGAGCATCGCCTGCTGAGGCAGCCGCCCGGTGCGCTCTGCCACTGCTAGAAACGGCGGATAGATGGGTGTGACTGTTAATACACCGTCGCCAGGCTCGGTCAGCGCGAGCGCAGCCAAGTGCAAGGCAGGCACTACCCCTGGCAACCACTGCTGCCACTCGGGCTGAATGGGCCAGTCATAATGCTGGGCGCTCCACTGACATAGCGTTTCTGTTAACGTAGCAGGCACTTCACCATAGCCATAAACACCGTGAGCCACCCGCGACTGCAGCGCATCAACGACTGCTGGCGGGGAGCGAAAATCCATATCGGCGACCCAAAGGGGTAACACGTCGTCGCCGTAGCGGTGCCATTTTTGCGATGCCCAGCCACCTTCTGGGTGGCGTCGCTCCACAGGCGTGGCAAAATCGTAGGCCATGAAAAATCTCACTTATTGAACAGGGGTGATGCCAAGCATGCCGCAAGATGACTTTTATACCAAGATGCGGGCAGGGCTGCCGGCGCTGCTGCGGCAGTGGCGTGCACTCGGCCAAGCTGATGCCGATCGCTTGGCGTTGATTCTCGCGGAGACAGCCCGAGTGGCAAAGCTGGGCGAACCCGAGACCACGCCCAGCGGCGCAACACTTGATACGTGGAGCACGGCCAGCGCCGATGAGATCCCACTATGGGCGCCCAAAACCGCGGTATTTTTGCTTAATCAAATGCCTGCCCGCCCGACTCCCGATAGTGATGCCGAAGCCTGCGCCTGGGCATACTGCTGGCTACGCAATCGCTCGTTTGATTCATTGAAAGCAGCTCAGGACGCCCTCCCTGCCCACCTAAAAGCGCCTCTGCAAGAGGCGTTAGAAGCCGCTTGGCGCGACCAGCAAGGGCTGCGTTTAGTTTAATCGGCAGCACGCTCGCTTAGAAAACCGAAAGGGTGAAGGCCATTAAATGGCGTCATAAAACAACGACACACCAATAGCACCAAAAAATAACAGCAAGGAACACGCTACATGATAGAAATTCCGCTCACTTGGCAGCTAGCAAAGCTTGGCCTTTCAATCAGTATGGTATTGGGGCTAGGGGCAATTGCGGTGCGCGCCAGTCCACGTATGGCCGGGCTGCTGGCGGGTTATCCATTGGGCACGGCGTTGGCGCTATTTTTTATCGGCTTAGAAATTTCACCCGTCTTTGCGACCCAAAGCGCAGTACATACGCTGGCTGGGTTTACCGCGACGATGGCGCTAGGCGCCGGTTATTGGGTAGCAGGACGTCAACCAGGCGTTAAAGGCATGGCCAGCGGTGTGCTAGGCGGTTTCACTGCGTGGCTAGCCGCCAGCACGCTACTCGCCCAATTTGATTTCACCCGGCTCAGCGGCACGCTGGTAACACTAGGGGCTATTGCCGCATTTAGTGGCCTGTTCCGCGCTATTCCAGATGTAAAAAGTCCACCCAGTCGATCGTTTTCGCTCCCTGCTCTTGCTGCACGGGCCTGCCTTGCCGCCGCGATCATATTTGCCATTACGAGCCTAGCGCATTGGCTTCCGCCCGCCTGGGCGGGAACGCTGGCCGCCTTTCCGGTCACCATGCTGCCTTTTTTGCTGATTCTTCATCTCAATCACGGCGCGGCCCTAGTAGCCACTGTTATCAAACACTACCCGATGGGGCTTGGTTCATTGCTGAGCTATACCCTATGTGTTTCCTATACTTACCCAACGCTAGGCCTGTTGTGGGGCAGCTTGGCTGGGTTTGCCACGGCGACGCTATGGCTATTGGGATGGATGCAACTGACGGCGTGGTACCGACGCCGTGCCACTTGACCAAGCACTTGCTTGGGTTAATCCTGAAGACCTGCTGCTAATCCCGTTCATTAATCACCAGTCATTGATAACCCTTCGTTCATAACAAGGACATGCCATGTTTACGCGTACCATTGAGCCAGCGTTTTACGACACCGACGCCCTAGGGCATATCAATAATACTCGACTACCCGCGTGGTTTGAGCTGGCCCGTAACGACTTATTCAAACTCTTCACGCCTGATTTAAACCCGAAGAAGTGGCGCTTAATTATGGCGCGTATGGAAGTCGACTACCGAGCTGAACTGTTTTACGGTCACGACATCGAAATACGTACGTATTTAACACGCTTGGGCAACAGTTCGTTTACGGTGACCCAAGAGGCGCGCCAGCACGGCACACTTACCAACCTGGGTCACACCGTTATGGTGCAGTACGACCACCAGGCTAAGTGTGCCAAGCCCATCGAGGGAAATTTACGTGAGGCGTTAACGGCCCACCTGCAAGATGCCCCTGAATGAACACGCCTGACCGACGCTGCCCCGCACTGCCGGGGCAATAGGAGCCACGCTTATGGCCATCCGCTACAACCTCTGGATAGACCCTGACAACGTTGCGCAGCACCGTGCCGTTGAAGCGGATCTTGAGCACTACTTTGTTGAGCGCTTCGCTGACTATCCGCATATCCGCTTGTTTGGGGCAGACCCCTACGATTATGATGCCCCCTTCAATCGCCTTTATGATGTGCTAATGGCACGAGCCGCTGAATACTGTGAGCGGACGTGGTGCTATGTTGCGTCGCCCGAACAGCTCAATCGCTGCTTTTTCCGTGCCGTTGGCCGCTCAAACAAATTTGTGAGAGACCAACCCGATGGTGATACGCACCAATCAGGCGCCTGACGAACGTCAGCTCGCCATTATTGCTCAACAGCTTGGCCGCGCACCGCGTGGCATTGAAGCAGTAGCCGCCACTGACGGCGAAGGCACGCCGCTGGTGCTACGCATGTCTCCTATCGTTGATGGCAAACCTTTTCCTACGCTGTATTGGCTCTGCTCAGACGTGCTTAAAGTAGAAATTTCTCGCATTGAAGCGGTGGGCGTTATCAAAGCGCTCGAACAGCGGCTGCAGGAAGAACCAGACTTTCTTGAGGCTTATTTGCAAAGTCACCGTGATTATGTGGCTGCTCGCTGGGACTATATGAGCGATGCCCAGCGCCAAGAAGTCGCTCAGTTGGGCTATACCGACGTAATGACCGAGCGCGGCATTGGCGGCATTAGTAACTGGCACCAAGTGCGCTGTCTGCACACTCAGTATGCTCATCACCTTTGCGGTAACAACGTTATAGGGCAATGGATGGATCAACACCACCAGGTCGACCGCTGCCTACCCTAAGTAACGGATTAGTCACTTTTCATTTTTAGCGTTAGGAAAAAGCGAATGGCTCGAATTTGTGTCTATCTTGGCTCTCGTGAGGGTAATAGCCCAGTTTTCCGGCAGGCGACCAATAAACTAGGACGCACGCTTGCCGAGCGTGGTCACACGCTGGTTTATGGTGGGGCACGCATTGGCCTGATGGGTGAGCTGGCGAATTCAGTGTTGGAGGCAGGCGGTAATGTCATTGGCGTAATGCCTGAACACTTAGTGGAGCGAGAACAGGCACACTTTGGGTTAAGCGAGCTGATTCGGGTGCGTAATATGCATGAACGCAAAGCCACCATGGCGGCTAATGCCGACGCTTTTATTGCCTTACCCGGCGGGATTGGCACCTTTGAAGAGCTGTTTGAAATATGGACGTGGGGCTATCTGGGCCTGCATGAAAAACCCATGGGGCTGCTTAACATCGACGAGTTCTATTCACCGCTGCTGACCTTTTTAGACAGTACTGTCAGCCATGGCTTTTTGGCATCCGCCACTCGTGACATGCTGCTCGACGCAGCAACATCCAATGAACTGCTTGATGCATTAGAAGCTCAGCTATAGTGCTGACGGGGGAAGAGTGAGGGAGACGTTACTAGCGGCCCATACGCTCGGTGAGCTGGCGGGTATGCTGATAAGTCAATTGTAGCAAACGTGCATCTTCACCTGCCCGATGACGGTGAATACCGCGTTCGGCGATCATTGCTTCTTTGGTGTCGCTCCATAACGCTTGCTGCTCTTCGCTGAGCAGTATCCTTAGCGCCTCAAGACGAAAACGCGGCAGCATACCCGCGTGATGAAAGAGCAGGGAAAGCCAGGTGTTGTCGTAGCCCCAGCTATCACTGTAGGCCTTGCCTAACTCGCGCAGCTCGTCGTTTAACCAGTGGGCAACCTGACGCACGGGATAGCCCTCCTGAATGAGGCGCTCACGAGAGATACCGTGCAGCAGCTCCGCCTTTGGGTCCCAGTGCGTCCACTCATCTAGCGGTTGAATGAGAAAGGCGCAGCAGCTTCCATCAGCCCGTGCGATGCCTATTTCGATGGGATAACTGCCACGCCCAAATCCGGAGGCTTCAATATCTAGTACTGTGGGTAGCGTCTCGGACACAACCTTCCTCACTCAATCAAAACGTGAAAGCGCTTATGCGACGGCCACGTCATCTAGCGGCTGCTGTTCGGCCTGTCGCTGCCAATAAGCGGCTCGCTCATCATCTACCGTCAAGCCTAGCTCACCCAGGCGATAAGCTCGGGCAAGACGCTCGGCGGCTAAAAAATGCCCAGACTGGGCAGCGCGGGCATACCACGTCACCGCATAATCTTCGCGACGGGGGTATTGCACACAGCCATGCTCATGGATTTGCGCTACTTGGTACTGAGACTTTACATCTCCTGCATGCGCTGCTTCCAGAACATACCGCGCACCACGCGCCTTATCCTGAGGCGTTTGACTGCGATGAAAAAGCATATGACCATAAACGGAAAGCGCATCAGGGTGACCCGCCTCCGCACAACGCTTAAATAAGCGCATCGTTAAACGCTGGGTACGCGGAGAACGCGGCAATAGCCAGCGATTATGAAACAGCCGTTTAGCTAGACGAAATTCTAGCCGAGTAAACAACGTTGATGCCTGCAGCATGGCAAACCACCCTGCCTATCTGTTGGGACCTTGGGCCAGCAGCCACCAAAAACAGCTACCAACCACACGAGAAACCGGCCTTTAGCCGGTCGATGGGCTGGCAAGCATACGCCTGCCTTTGCGACGACTCAACCCCATTAATTTGCTGCTTTCCAAGAGCCTCGCTAACATGCCATGCATACGCCGTTTACCACCCTGCCAGGGTGGCTTATTTTTTGGCAATGCCGCCTTAGTAAGGAGATAAAAATGCAAACGCGCCCACTTGGCAGAACCGGCATGGAGGTCAGTCGACTCTGCTTAGGCACGATGACGTTTGGCGAGCAAAATAGCGAAGCCGAAGCCCATGAGCAGCTTGACCGAGCCGTGGCGTTTGGCATCAATTTCATTGATACCGCTGAAATGTATCCGGTACCCCCGATGGCTAAGACCCAGGGACTTACCGAGCAATATATCGGTAGCTGGCTGAAACAGCGTGGCTCCCGCGACGATCTAATCATTGCAACGAAAGCAGCCGGCCCAGGGCTTGACCATATCCGGGGTGGTCCACGCCTCACCCGCGAGCATATTCATCAGGCCATCGATACAAGCTTAGCGCGCTTAAATACGGATCATATTGATCTTTACCAACTGCACTGGCCAGACCGTCAAACTAATTTCTTCGGCAAATTAGGCTATGTGCATAGCGAAGATGAAGAGGCCACGCCTCTGGAAGAGACATTATCTGCACTAAAAGAGCTGGTTGATGCAGGCAAGGTGCGCGCCATTGGGCTCTCTAATGATACGCCTTGGGGAGTCATGCGCTCGCTACAGCTCGCCGACAAGCTGGACTTACCGCGTGTCGCCTCTGTACAGAATCCCTACAACCTTCTGAACCGCTCCTTTGAAGTGGGTTTGGCTGAAATTGCGCATCGTGAAGACGTAGGGCTACTCGCCTATTCGCCGCTAGGGTTTGGTGTTCTCTCAGGTAAGTATCTGAACGGTGCCCAACCGCCAAAAGGCCGCCTGACGCTTTATGAGCGCTTCAAACGCTATACCTCCCCAGAAGCGGAAGCTGCCACGCAAGCCTATGTGTCACTGGCTCAACAGCATGACTTAGATCCTGCTCAAATGGCGTTGGCTTTTGTTAACTCGCGCAGCTTTTTAACTAGTAACATTATTGGCGCGACAACCATGGAGCAGTTGGAAAGCAATCTTGCCAGCGAGAGCCTCAAGCTGGATGACGACGTGCTAGAGGCAATCGAAGATATTCACCGTCGTATGCCTAATCCCTGTCCTTAAAAGCCGCTCTTAAAAAACGTCCTTCAGAATAAGTCGGCTCTCACCAAGCTATCGTCACTATAGCCTCGGCCTTCGCCGAGGCTTGGTATACTAAGCCCACCTATAATCGGCTTTTATTTACCAGAGCACGACCAGGAGTATGCGATGCTGAGCGTTATCTCTCCCGCCAAAACGCTGGATTTTGAAACCCCTCCGACCACAACGAAAGTGACACAGCCCGACTTCCTGAAACAGAGCCAAGCGCTGATCGATATTTTACGCGACTATTCGCCGCAGCAAATCAGCGAACTCATGGGCATCAGCGATAAATTGGCGGGCCTGAATGCTGCACGTTTTGAAGAGTGGCAGCCCCCTTTCACCCTAAGCAATGCCAAACCTGCTGCTCAGGCGTTTCAGGGTGATGTTTACACTGGCCTACAAGCCGAAAGCTTCAGTGAGGCTGAAAACCGTTATGCGCAATCGCACCTACGCATACTTTCCGGCTTATATGGCCTGCTACGGCCACTGGACTTAATTCAGCCATATCGGCTGGAAATGGGCACCAAGTTATCTAATAGCGCCGGTAAAGATCTCTATGCTTACTGGAAGCCCACCCTAACGCCTGCACTCAATGAGGCCATTGCTGAAAGCGGTTCCAAGGTACTGGTTAATCTCGCTTCTAATGAATACTTTAAGGCAGTTGATGTGAGACAGCTTGATGCGCGCGTGATTACGCCGGTATTCAAAGACGAGAAGAATGGTACGTTCAAGATCATCAGCTTTTATGCCAAAAAGGCACGTGGTCTGATGAGCGCTTGGCTAATTCAGCAGCAGATTAACGAACCTGACCAGCTCAAGAGCTTCGATGTGGCAGGCTACCGTTTTGACGCCTCGGCGTCACAGGGTGATACCTTTGTTTTCACTCGCAAAGAAACTGATCGCTAAAGCGAACGACCGGGCTGGTACAATCTAGAAAAAACGTACGGGGCGTAACGCACGCGGCTTTAAAAACCGCTGGTGCGCCTCTTTAAAGAGCGCTGTGTCACAGCGGTGTAGCCACTCATAAGCCACCATATCAGCTGTTACAGCCACCGCACCGCTTGCGCAAGCACGCTCACGGGCCAGCGTAGCCTCTTGTGGTCGACGGCTGGCAGACGCTTCGCTAAGCCAGTACAGCTCGTAACCTGCCGCTAGCAACCCCAACGCCGTTTGCAGCACACAGATATGCGCTTCTGTTCCACACAGTACAATCTGCGTTTTACGTGATGCTTTTAATGCTGAACCAAATTCAGCTTCTGCCATCACGCTGAAATGCTGTTTTTGCCACAGTTGATAATCGTTTAGAGCGGCCAATAGAGTTGGTGCGGTACCACCTAGTTTTTCAGGGTTCTGCTCGGTTAACCACACCGGCACTTCAAGTAGGCAAGCCATTTCACCTAGCCAAGCCGCCTCGGTAACGGCCTCTTGACCACCTTCAATCACAGGCAGCAGGCCAGCCTGAAAATCGACCATCAGCAGTAGGCTTTTTTCACGTTGTAGCTGCACAGCGCCTCCTTAATTTTTATCATTATTGGAATCATAATAGACACGATACAAAAACAAAGCAGCCGCTTTTCAGCGGCTGCTTTGCTAACGTAGCAATTACATGCTTATCCTGCCTAGTCTTCGGCAGCCTCTTCCATATCTTCACCGAGCTCTTCCATGCTCTCACCGGCTTCTTCTGCACTTTCGTCAATGCTTTCACCCGCTTCTTCAGCAGGGCCTTGATCATCACAGGCGACAAGCCCGCCTGCCATTAACGCCATAAATAGGGCAATTGCTAACTTTTTGGCTAATTCCGTCGTCATATCGTTTCTCCTCCTGAGATTTTAAATCTTGCACTTGCAGCATAATACTAGATGCTGCTTGGCAACAATACCATGTTAAATACGCAAGCTATTGTTATAAATATGTTTAAAAAACTTATTTTTCAGAGTGCTAAGAAAAAATTGCTTCTGTAAAAAATAACGGCTTTTCTTC
>NZ_PJBT01000050.1:0-9000 GCF_002836035.1 Halomonas sp. MES3-P3E
CCATAGAGAAATCGAATAATGCGCTATTAAAAGATTGTCATGCCGTCCTAATTGTTTCCTTGTTGGCCTAGCTCTGGTCGGTAGTGGCGAGCAGTACCAATGGCCTTGTTAATACGTTTCAAATGGTCGATAAAGCGTGCTCTTCGTTCGATCAACACGAGGGCTTCAGCGATCAGCTCTCGCGCCTCTTGAGGCACGGTTTTCGCCCTTGCTGCTACCCCTGGTCGCTGTATTCTAACGGCATGCCACGTTGAGGGTGCGTGCCGGCTATGCTGTTGTCGGTTGACCCATTTACGCCATACCGGGTGAGGGCACCCGAGGCATCCATAGCCACACCGACTAACATCTAAAAGTACCGCGCCATGGGTACGTGGTTGGGCCTGCCTGATGCGCTCAACAATGTCCAGTAGCTGCCGTGTGTACTCGCCCATAATTGCATCTATATCGGCTGTCAGTGCGCCCACCATTAGCTCGGCCTCGTGTGCTAGCACCTCCCTATCAACAGTACGGCGTGATTGACGTTGATGAGTGTTCTCGGCCTGTGATTCATCGTCGTGATGTACTTCGTGCATTGCGGTTCCTATCGTCTTCTATCACTCATCAGGCGTGTTGTTCTGAGTGGCTTTAAAGGGGCTAAGTGGGTACGTCTGGCGGGTGTAAAATTGAGCGCCTTCCTTGGCGAGGGGAGTCCTTTTCGGTTTGCTTTTTATGCGATCGGCCAAGTGTCCTAGCCCCATCCAAGGGGTGCCCGGGATGCCTCTCGGCGGGGCTAGCGTGGATGCTCGTTTAGGAACACGCGACACTCCTGTATTGAGGTGCGGGCAGCCTCGGGAAGTTTTACTTGGTAGCGCTTCGCGGCGGACTCAGCAGCGGCTATCATTTTCGCGGTCGGAGCTTGGATCTGCATATACTTATCGATGAAGGTTTTGCACTCCCTGAATGAGGTCAGTTCTCCATTCAGCGTCACACCATTTTCGCCAGCTAGGCGCATAGCCAAGGCCTTCATCTTGTCGGTCGGCGGCGGTGTCTGCTGCATTACCTCGTCCAGGAATGAGCGACATATCTCGAAGCTCTTTTCGATGCCCTCTGGTAGCGTAAGACTGCGTGCAGCGGCTAGCTTGCGTGCTGCGGAAACCATGTTCTCTGTGGGGCCATTGGCTGCTTCTAAAACTGCCTCAGGTGCATTGTCCATGATGTCGATTGCCTCTTTGATGCGGGTAGTAATGAAGTCGCGTTGAGCAGTTATAAACGTGTCGCGGGCGTGCTTAGCCGCTGTGTCGTTGGGGGCGTTCTGGATTGCATCGAGCTGGCGCTCCCAAGCGGCTGTCACGCGCACATCGGAGAGTTCGGTGGGGGTGTTATCGATGAATGCGCGGCCTCGTGGTGTGGAGACAATTAGCTGCTGTTTCCCCTTGCGCTTGGTGGCTACGTATTCGCGATCAAACAACGTCTGGATAACCGTATCCCGAGTGGCTGGGGTGCCGATCCCTTCAGCCTTTCGGAGTGCTGCTGCATCTTCCCCTTCGACGTGTCGGCCTGCATTGAGCATTGCGCTTAGCAGGTCGTGCAGCGTGTAGTGTTTGGGCGGCTCGGTGCGTGCCTCATGAAGCCTTACAGCCTCGATGGGAATGCTGGCGCCGGCTACCAGTGGTGGCAGGTCTTTCTGTTCTTTGTGAGCCTCGAAAGCGGACATCCAGCCGTGGTCAATGACGCGCTTGAAGGTGCCGGAAAACAGCGCTGGCTGCCGCTCTATCACGTCCTCGACATCGATGCTGGCGCTGACACTCAAGGACTCGACGGTAGCGGCTGGCAGGAGGGCCTGGATGAATTGTTTTGCACAGGCCAGGTAGACCTTTTGTTCGGCCTCGGTACGATCTGCGAGGTTCGGAGTTTTGCGCGTTGGAATGATCCCGTGGTGGTTCATCGGCTTGTCGGTAAAGCAACGTGGCCGTGGCACCTCCGCACTCTCCATGCAATGCCGGCGACCAGCTTGGCGGGCTGGCGCCATAAGCGCGTCATCAGCCTTTGCTGCGCCACCCAGAATGGCCAATAAATCGTTCCGGTTATACAGACTGGCGGGCAGTTCTCCATGCTCTGTTCGTGGGTAGGTCAGGTAACCATCGCTTCGCATTGAATCGGCCGCTTTCAGCGTCTGTGTGGCCGTGAGGCCGTACTGTTTTGACATGTCTCGCTGAAGCGCTGTGAGGCTGTATGGCAGCGGTGGATGCTTGGCTGTTTGCTTTGTCTCGGCCTCCAGAATGGCGGCGTTATCGACGGTCTCTAGGCGCTTGGTAAAGGCCAACATGGCAGCCCTGTCCAGGAACATCGGCTTGCCGTCATCCTGCAGCTGGATGCTGCTGGCGCCAGCTATTGGGGTGGCCGGTGAATAGGTCAGCTCGCCCCCGCCCAGGGTGATCTTCGCCTGGTAGTGATCGACTGGAATGAAGGCTTCAATTGCGCGATCGCGGGTAACAACTAGCCCAAGGGTGGCGGACTGTACGCGGCCGGCCGACACGAGCCCAGCCTTGCCCTTACCTTTGGCTAAATCGCTACCCATAAGGCCTAAGCGAGCGGTTGCCGTGTATGCACGGACAAGGTACTGCCAGAAGCCATCCGCGTTGGCTCGGGCCTGCTGAGCCCGCCAGAAAGAAATGGTTTCTCCGGCGTTCCTGAGGCGCTTGGCCGCGGCCTGAACATCGGCCGCTTCCATAGAGCCGGTCAGCCACATCCGCTTCACCGAACCGCGGTACTTTGCGTACTGCAGGATCTCGTACCCGATGGCCTCGCCTTCGCGGTCTGGATCGGTGGCCAACCATACTTCTGTTGCTTGAGAGAGTTCTTTTTTAAGGTTTCCCAGGTATTTCTTACCGCGGTCGGTAGGCGTCTGAGGAAAGGCGGTAGGTAGGGGCAGAAGACTGCGGGGATCGCGCCAATTGGCCTCTGGGCTCACCTCGGAAGGCTCAACAGGCGCCAGCAAATGCCCAGCGGCCCAAACTAAGGTAAGTGTTATGCCATTCCAGGTGCCGGTGTAGGCGTTGCCGCTGCGCGTAAGACCTAAAGCAGGGGCTATTTTGTCGGCCTGGTCGGAGTGTTTCTCACACAGAATGAGTGCTCGTGATGTCATCCTGAAGGTCGTCCTTCGGTAGAGGAAAGTAAGCGGAATAAGCACCGCTCAGAAGCAAACCGACAATACGATGTCTTTCATCTCTAAAGTGTATTGCATACTTAAAAAGTGTCGTCTAGTATAGCAACACATAGGCAGCGGAAAAAGCTTAACAACCCTCTGCCGAACGAATTAAGCGGATTGCGCCCGCTATCTCCTCTCTCCCCTGACACGGCTTCGGGGATGCGCATTAGCCGTCTGGTCGTCTCGGTAACGGGGCTACCGGAGAGCCCTCTGAGTTAGCCCTGATCCGGCTTCTCTCTCACTCTCAACTCAGAGGGCTCCCCAGTAGCAGATCCAGAGTTTGAAGTCGGGCGCGGCCCGGGCGTGCTGACAATCCACGCTCCCCAGTAAGAGCCTGTTTCCCTGTACCTCACCCGGCCTCCCCAGCCGGGTTTTTTTTATTTGCGAGGGCGATCCATGGACAACCTTGAGGAATTGAGCGGCGTGATCAGTGCCGTTCGTTTCGTAGGTGAAGAGGGATTTCAGATCCTGACTGTGCGCGATGCTCAGGAACAGGAGGTAACGCTGGTGGCTGTATGTCAGCCGCTCAACGAGGGGGAGTCTGTACAGGCCCGCGGCACTTGGGGCACGCATCCTAAGTTCGGCAAGCAGTTCAAAGCCGATCGGCTCATCACGCAAATACCTCAGGAGTCCAAAGCGCTGGGTGCATACCTTGCGAGTGGCAAGGTGGCCGGCATTGGCCCCAAGTTCGCTGCGCGGTTGGTCGCCCATTTCGGTGATGGGCTGCGCGACGTACTCGGTGACGAAAAGGCCTTACGGGCTGTGTCAGGCATCGGTAAGAAGAAAGCAGTGGGGATAGCGGCGAGCTGGAATGAGTACCAAGAAGCGCGTGATGCATTGATCTTCCTGCAGGGGCATGGTCTGGGCGCTTCACGTGCAATGTCGGTCTTTCGCCAGTTGGGCCAGGAGACCATTGCGAAAGTATCCGCCAACCCCTACCGCACCTTATTGAAGACTCGAGGTATAGGGTTTCGTATAGCCGATGCTATGGCTCAATCTCTTGGCTTCGAGTTGACCCACCGCGATCGACTCATTGCGGGGCTTCGCCATGTCGTTGATGCACGATCAGCCTCGGGGCATACCCTGGCAACCTCGGATGAATTGGCCTCGGAAGGCGCGCAGCTCCTCGGGGTCGACGTGGCACGCATGGCCTCGGTTGTTGAACTGCTGCTGGCGCATGAAAAACTTATAAGTGTTGAGGGCGGGCTAGTTGGCCTGCCTTCGCTGGTGGAAGCCGAGAGAACCATCGCCACCGCGTTGCTAGCGCGTGCGGTGCATTGGAATGGCTGCAACCAAGTGCGTGTTGATGGCGAGCTGTCGGATGGCCGGGTGCTCAGTGATGAGCAGCGCCAAGCATTGGAGACCTGCCTTGCGTATGGGGTGGCTGTGCTTACGGGTGGGCCGGGGGTGGGGAAAACCACGGTGACTGAGGTGCTGGCGCAGACACTGGATGATGCTGGCCTTGAGCTGGCGCTGTGTGCGCCAACTGGCCGTGCCTCTCGGCGAATGTCGGAGGCAACCGGGAGGCCGGCGTCTACTATTCATCGTCTCCTGGGCGCTGGCGCCAGCGGCTTTGAGTTTAATGCTAGCAACCCGATCGAAGCGGATGTAGTGATCATTGATGAAGCATCGATGGTCGATGTGCCGTTGTTTCTGGCTCTGGTGGTGGCGCTGCCTGACCACTGCCGACTGTTCATCATCGGTGATCAGGATCAATTGGCCTCGGTTGGGCCGGGAAACATTCTTCGCGATGTGATCGGTTCGGGTGCTATCCCAGTGGCACGTCTTCAACAGATCCGGCGACAGGGGCCTGGCTCGCAAATTACTGTCCAGGCGCACGCCGTCAACCAGGGCAATAGTCCTCAATCGGTACCAGATAGCGACTTTGAGATTGTCGAAGTGCCGGAAGGCGGTGACCCCGAGCTGGTGTGTCGTGTGGCATTGCGGGTGGCCACTGAAGACATGCTGGCGCGTGGCTTCGATCCTCTTTATGAAGTGCAGGTGTTGACACCCATGCACGGTGGTCCGGTCGGAACCCGTGCTCTCAATGAAGCGTTACGAAGCTATCACGTCCCGGGCGATCGGGGCTCTGTGACAATCCATGGTCGCCAATGGGCGCCAGGGGACAAGATCGTGCAGACCGAGAATGACTATAACCGTGATGTCTTTAATGGTGATCTCGGCTATGTGGTGACGGCAGACGCTGAGGAGAAAACCGTGCTGGCGCGGTTTGAGGATCGTGAAGTGCTATTCACCAGCGACACCCTCGGCAAGCTGCAGCTGGCCTATGCCATGACCGGACACAAAGCGCAGGGGTCCGAATTCCCTGCCGTGGTCATTCCTCTGGTGAGATCGCATTGGCACATGCTAGAGCGACAATGGCTCTACACCAGCCTCACTCGGGGCAAACGCCGCGTCGTACTCGTTGGTCACCCTTCTGCGATTAAGCGAGCCGTCCATCATGTCACCGGGCAGCGTCGACTTACCTCATTACCGCTTTGGTTGCGCTAGCCTGCCTCACCAGTATCACCAACCTATAAAGGAGAGATCCATGGCCAAGAGAAGGCTTGAAGTCGCCCGGGACCCCGGCGAGCCACCTACAGCCTGCCTTTCCCAGCTGGGACACGTTGAGGCGCTTGTGACCGGAGGTGTGGCATGACCGGCTTCATCGCCATTCTCTGGGTCGGCGCTCTCGCGTATGCCGTCTTCCTGGCTGTGATGCTCATTTTCGGCTGGGGTAATCTCAAGGATCGCCGCTTTTTAATCCGCTGGATGGTCGCCTGGTCGGCGCTGCTGGCGCTGACGATCGGGATACGAATGGCTGCGTCTGAGCCTGAACAGCCACCGCCTCCCCCCGCGCCGCTGCTGGGAACGCCGATGGCTGTGGCCACCTCGGCAGGTGACGAAACTGAACCGGATGCGGACTAGAAAAGCTGATCACCCCGCCTTCTTGGAAAGGGGATTAGTGGGTACGGCAATGTGTGTGAGCTTTGTGGAGAGTCAACGTAATGGGCAATCAGTCACCGACAACACGGTTCATCGAGATGGTGCCGCCTTTGCTGGTACTTGCTGGCGCGATCGCGCTGTTGCAGGTGCATGCGATTCAGTTTTGGACTGAGTTTGTTGGGCCGATGGGTTGGGCCTGGGCTGTTCTCCTAGAAGTCGTTGCATTGTGGCTCTGGTATCAGCGCCAGCTGGCTCGGCGAATGCTGGCCATGGTCGCCAGCGTGCTTACGCTTACCGGACCTATCTATATGGTTTGCGAGCCTCTGGTGGATGAGTGGCTGTCAGCGTCTCACGTCGACGCCAGCCGGGAGCTGCGCATTGAGCGGCTGGCTCTGGAGGCCTCGCGCCTTGAAGAGAGTATCGAGACTTTCCGGGCAAATAGTGAGGCCCGGGCTGGCTGGCTCGAACCGATACAAGTCGCACAGGCTCGTCTCGCTGAGGTTGACAGCCAGTTGGCGACTCTCGTGGCGGCGCCCCCGGCCGAGGCCTGGACCTGGCGCCAGCAGGCTTTGATCGGCATGCAGGCGGTGGCGCTGCTGATCTTCCAGCTGGCCGCGGTGCTCGCTATCACCTCTCTATCCAAACTGCGCCAGCAAGCATTCGCCAAGGGTGTCACCCCGCGCCCTACCTCCTCTTGCGACAGGTTGCGCGAGGAAACGCCCGGAATTGGGCAGAACTTGGTTGTAGCAGGTGCGCTAAACACCGAGTCCGCTACATGCAACCTCGAACCGGAGCTGGGTTTGCCCAGTATGGGTGAAGCGAATAATGACAGTGAGCTGGGAAAGGGAGGGTTCGCGTATGCCGATATTGTCGTGCTTCGTGACGCCCTGGAGCAGTTGCTCGAGGACCGAGAAATGACGCAGGCAGCATTCTGCCGTGATCACGATTTCTCGCCTAGGGATCTTTCGCTACTGCGCCGACACGAGGCGCGTTGTGCAGCGGGAGAGCGGACAATCTCCATAACAGCCCTGGATCGGCTAGCCGAGATTCTTCGGCATCATCCGACCAGCTGTGCTGAGTAACGTAGGGGGTAGACATGTGCTCTGCACTCAATGCAACGAACAAGCCGGATTTGCTAGCAGACGACGCACTAGCAAATGAACTTCATGAGTACCTACGTCATCGTGCCGTTATTGAGCAAGATCTGCGGCGTGTTGGCATCACTGATACCACCCCTCTTGAGTTGGCCGATCGCATCATTGCCGATGCGATGCACTCAGCCTATGCCTGTATGCTCAGCGCCCACAAGCTGACCCATGCAGGTATCGCCAAGGGGAGAGAACACAATCACAGGAGGCAAAGCGATGGCGAAACCTAGTCATTGCAAGGGCGAGCTGGTGGCACTCTCTAGCGGTGGGGCAACCCATTACCAGTGCAGCGGGCTATATCGTGCCCTGGTTGATCTCAACCTGGGTGAGCTGGCTGAGCAATATTGCCTACAAGCCCCTTATCGCCAAGCGACACTGGATAGTCTCAACATGGGCACCCTAACCATCGACGATATTAACGCGATGGAGGCTTCCGGTGCCTATGCGCATCGGGACATCTCGGATCTAGGCTTTGGCCAATACCTGATTCATCGCGGCTATCTTCAGCTCGTGATGATCAACGAGGTTCACTGTGGTGCAGGGTTCTCCCCCGACATCGTGAGGGAGTCAGCCAATGCTCGGGCACAGACCCTGAGCCAGCTTTCAGGTGGGCATGTATGAACGCCATTGCCCCACACCCCATTCACCATGATATGCCAGATAGCACCATGACCGAGCGAGCCTCATGCCCAGTCTGTGCCTGTCAGGACAGTCCAGACTACCTAAAAAGAATCACCGACTGGTTTCATGCCCACTGGTTGGTGTGTCAGCGGTGCGGTTACCAGACCACCACACATTCCTCCTACGAAGCGGCTGAACGTGACTGGGACATGGCATCACTAGGCCGACAAGCAGAAGAGGCTGGACTGCTTGTGCCGGCCATTCAGGTATTTTCGATGCGTGACCTGGAGCTGTTGGAGTCCCTTCAGAAGGAAGCCTCTGAGGGTGATTGTGCGCGTACCTATCTTGTCTCCCGTGACTCACTGGTGCGCTGGAAAGAGATCGCCCGCCTTGGTCGGGACGAAGTAGACGAAACGCTGCAACCAGCGGTGGCGTCTGTCGAGCAGGAAATTGCTGACCTACTTCAGGCTCAGTGTGACGAGGACTGAAAGCATTGCGCTGTTGCGGAGAATGATCAATGCATAAATATTTGCGGGTTCGTAAAGAAGCCACCTGCCTCGCGAGGCATGTAAGCCTGCAGATATGTCGAGTCAGGGGGCTGAACCGTCTCTATACCCACTACTCGATATTGGAGCTGCTGACGAATGCCAATGAGTGGCTACTTAGTCTCGCGGTCGATGATTGGCAATCGATTAACGATACTTACGCTGAGCTGCCGAGACTGAGTTTCCCCGTTGCGTTTGTCGCGATCGGGGATGGCGTGATTCGAGCGCTTTGGGATCGACTAGTGGATGCAATTGCCATGGAGGCCGGCAAACCAGTGCCTGTCACCATGGACCAAGCGGATGAAGCCACTCGACACGCCCTACAGCCGGTGGTGAGTCAGTCAGAGTGGCTGAAGATGTGTCAGGCCACCCCGTATTTTGGCGTTAGGCGTCGATTCATGGGGCAATACGTGCTCGAAGCCTTCCCCAATGAAGCCGCAACTCCAAGGGAGAGCCTTCCCGCTCATTTGAAACATACCATCCCGGCTCGTTAGCGCTTCACCATGGCGGAAGGTGCTCTATCTCGCACCCATTAACTACAGAGGAACCCAGC
>NZ_PJBT01000051.1:0-8814 GCF_002836035.1 Halomonas sp. MES3-P3E
CAACTCTGGCATCTGCAATCCATGATAGGGATGATGGATTCATTTCAGACCCTAATGCGACCACCTATCGCCCTGTGCTGGCAATTTTTGCCACTGCGTTACTCATCGATTTTTCTGCCAGTTGGGAGGTTCAGTGCATAATATTCACTGCACGCGTGCTAGAGTATGCCGTAGCCACAGCGATCATACCCCCGGGTCTGCAAAAGCTGCAGGGCGTAGCGAGCTTTAGCGCCATGTTTCTCAACTATGACCTGCACGCCCAGCGCCAAGTCCCCTTCAGTTACGTTTACCTTCACGCCTAGATACTTCCGAAGCTACTAATTGCTGGCCGATACGCTTATCTGGCTGGCTGCGCCACTGGCGCTATTCGTTGGCACCGTGTGACAGGTTCTGTCTTTAAAGCGATATACCTCGATAAACGTGAGCTCAAGTGCGCCTGTGTCGGCAACAGTAATACCCATTAAGCTTTGTATCGCTCACCGAAAACCTAATGATGATGGGAATGAGGCTATGGATACCGCTTGGGTAATTATCGCCTACTTTTTGCGAGGCGCTTGATCAGGATCATATTTCCCTCCGATGCTGTTCAGGTTGCGTTCAGACAAATCATCCATGCTGTTATTGGGGTTATTTATTTGATTTTTCCCAAACCAACGGCCTTAACTGCTGTTGGCTCTTTGGGCGAGTTACTGAGGTGATTATGAGTAACAGTACAAGTAGTCGTTTGCTGATGTTGTGGGTGCCACTTGCTGGGTTTGTCATTTGGGCGGGATACCTGATTGGAACCGAGCACCGTCTCCACCTATTTCAGTTCTTACCTTTCCTCTTTTTGGCAGCATGCCCACTGATGCATATTTTCATGCATAAACACCACGGCGGTCATAAGGACAAAATAGACAAGGACTGAACCACTCTATATATACATGTACGCGCCTGGGAGAAAGACCATGAAAACGACACAACAAGAGCACCGCTTGGGTGTTTCCAAAAACACACTGGTGACTCGGAATTTAAAAATCAAGCCTAGTAAATCCAAACGCATTGAAGAAGCGCTGTCAGATATCGACCGACTCTATGGAATGGATAAGGTGGTCTACAACGAGAAAAACCGAAATATCAGCCTTGCTTACGATGCGCTGAGGCTCTGCATCGATGACGTTGAAAAAATTCTCAAGCTCCATGACATACAGGTCAGCGCTGATCGGTGGAACCGCTTTAAGAAGGAGTATTACCGTTTCGTCGATCAGAACGTTAAAGACAACGCTAAACAGGAACCTTGGAGCTGTCATTAATAGTCATAACGGCTACATGACACAACCAGGAGCAAGACTAGCTAGTTTAGGGTAAGAGCTGCTTGCCTGTGGCCTCGCAAAATCAGACCTTCCGTTAGTCATTTGCCATGTGGCTGCACATAGGTTCTATATTTAATTTATATAGCATCAAAAAACACCGCACAGGAGTCCTCGGCAGTTATTGCTGCTGTGGTTGCCGTTAATACAAGGAGTCGCTTTCATGGTTGGGCAGGATAGAACGCCACAATATAAAGAAAACAGTCTTTCGTTGGTCGGTGCCGTTGCATTAGGCACCGGCGTGATGATTGGGGCCGGTATTTTTGCGCTAACCGGCCAAATGGCCGAAATGACTGGTCGGCTATTTCCTCTAGCCTTTCTGGCCGCTGCCGTCATTGTCTCTTTCAGCGCTTATTCTTACGTTAAAATGTCCAATACCTTCCCATCAGCAGGTGGGATTGGCATGTATTTACAGAAAGCGTATGGCCCGACGCTTCCCACCGCCTTTCATGCCCTCCTGATGTATTTTTCCATGGTGATCGCACAGAGTTTTTTGGCGAGAACGTTTGGTTCCTACACGCTTGAGTTGTTTGACCTGGGGGATCGTTCACTATTTGTGCCCCTACTCGGGGTTGGTTTACTGCTAATAGCCTTTTTGATCAATTTATCCGCCAACCGCTTGATCGAGACCGTCGCCTCGGTGCTCGGATTTATCAAAATAGGTGGCATTATAGTGTTTGGTATTGTCGGCGTGTTTATTGCCGACTCCATCGAAATGGGTGCTGGCAACGATGCACCTACGCCTACGATAACGGGCTTTTTAGGTGCTACGGCGCTCGGCATACTGGCATTTAAAGGCTTCACGACGATTACCAATAGTGGTTCGGAGCTTAAAGATCCTAAGCGGAATCTTGGCAAAGCTATCACGATCTCGATTGCGCTATGCGTGGTGATCTATGCCCTTGTCGGTTTTGCCGTTGCCAGCAACCTATCTTTGCCTGAAATTATCGAAACCCAAGACTACTCCCTGGCCGCCGCTGCCCGTCCCGCACTGGGTGAAGCGGCAGTTGCGTTTACCGTCATTCTCGCCATGTTGGCAACGGCGGGCGGTATCATCGCCAGCGTCTTTGCCGTTTCACGCATGCTCGCCATGCTGACAGAAATGAAGCTGGTTCCTCACCGCCATTTCCACATGCCCGGCAGTGTACAAAAGCATACACTGGTGTACACCATCGTATTTGGCTTAGTGCTCACCGCTTTTTTTGACCTGAGCCGCATCGCAGCATTAGGCATCATTTTCTACCTGATCATGGATATGGCCATCCACTGGGGTGTGCTTCGTCATCTCAAGGACAGAGTGGGGGCTAATCCTGTTATTCCTAGCATTGCCATACTACTAGATGCTGTCGTGTTAATCGGCTTTTTATGGGTAAAAGCCATCTCGGACCCCATGGTGCTCATCGTTGCTGGCGTAGTAATGGCTACTCTTTTACTCGGCGAATGGATTTTCCTATCCAAACGCGACGCTTCAAACGATAGCGAGCACTCTCACACTCATTAACGTTAATAGCGTTATAGGAGGTACCAAATGGACGTTAGAACCTTTGGTGAATTGATCGATTGGACCCGTCAGTTACACGAGCATCTTGCAGCTTGCCTTGCTCATTGCGCCGATATACACGAAGAAGAGCGCGCTCGCATGTTGCTCAATTACTTAGCTGCACAGGAAGCGGAAATGCAGCGCGTTGTGGCGCGCTTTGAACAGACTGCTGACGCGAAAGCATTAAAAACCTACGTTTATGACAATTTGGAGCATAAACCTATCCGTACGCATCGTACCTGCGATGCGCCCTATTCCACGCTAAGTGTTGACGACATTTGCCGAGAGGTTTTTGATTTCCATGAACAAACGATAAACCTTTATCGAACCCTCGTTGGCAAAGCGGAAATTCCTGAGGCTAAAGAGCTCTTAGATTCCCTTTTAGCACTTGAAGAGCACGAAGCCATGCGCCTTGTTCGCCAAACGGGGAGAATGAACGATGTCTGAAGACCATAACGAGACAAAGGTGAAAGACCCTGTTTGTGGCATGGACGTTGATCCCCATACCTCCCGCCACCGTGCCGATCACGCGGGTAAGACTTGGTACTTCTGCTCAGAAAAGTGTCAGGAAAAGTTTATTGCCAAGCCTGATGCGTATCTTGAGCCAAGCAAACAGTCACAAGCGTCAGTACCCTCGGGGTCTATTTATACTTGCCCGATGCACCCAGAAGTTCGACGAGAAGGCCCAGGCGACTGTCCAATCTGTGGCATGGCGCTGGAACCTGAGACCGTCTCTGCTGACACCGGCCCTTCGGACGAACTCAAGGACATGACCAGGCGTTTCTGGATCGGCCTAGTACTGACCCTCCCCGTGTTTGCCCTAGAAATGGGTGGCCACGTGTTTGGCCTTATGCATTTTATTTCCCAGCAAACCTCTAACTGGATTCAACTGCTGCTGGCAACGCCGGTAGTCGTCTGGGCAGGTTGGCCATTCTTTGTACGCGGATGGCGTTCGCTAGTGCATCGCAGCCTTAATATGTTCACGCTAATCGCGATCGGTACCGGCACCGCGTTGCTCTACAGTTTGCTGGCCACCCTCACACCGGGCATCTTTCCCGACGCCTTCCGTCAAGCCGATGGTTCGGTGGCCGTTTATTTCGAAGCAGCGGCAGTGATTGTCGTTTTAGTTTTACTGGGACAAGTATTAGAGCTACGCGCTCGTGAAAAAACCTCTGGCGCTATTCGTGCTCTGCTCGACTTGGCGCCTGCTACCGCTCGACGCCTTGATGATCAGGGCAATGAGGAAGATATCTCTCTTGACCAGGTTCAGGTAGGGGATCGTCTCCGGGTGCGCCCCGGCGATAAGGTGCCATTAGATGGCGAAGTGATGGAAGGTCGCTCCAACGTTGACGAATCCATGGTTACCGGTGAACCACTAGCGGTGAAAAAGGAAGTCGGCGATGGCGTCATTGGCGGCAGCATCAATGGTCAAGGATCCTTTGTCATGCGCGCTGACAAGGTGGGCCAGGACACGATGCTGTCGCAGATTGTGCAAATGGTCGCCAGCGCCCAGCGCAGCCGCGCACCCATTCAAGGGCTTGCCGACAAAGTCGCCAGCATCTTTGTACCCGTCGTTATTCTCATTGCTGTTGTGGCTTTCATCGCCTGGTCATTGTGGGGCCCTACCCCGCCGATGGCGTTTGGCCTTATTGCGGCGGTTAGTGTTCTGATCATTGCCTGCCCGTGCGCGCTAGGTCTTGCTACCCCCATGTCAATTATGGTCGGTGTAGGGCGCGGTGCCCAGTTAGGCGTGTTGATTCGCGATGCCGAAGCTCTTGAACGTCTAGAGAAGGTCGACACCGTCGTCGTCGACAAAACCGGCACGCTTACCGAAGGCAAACCACGAGTGACCGAGTTGATTCTCACTGAAGGCATTGCTGAATCGGAGCTTTTGCGCTTGGCAGCTAGTCTTGAGCGAGGCAGCGAGCACCCCTTGGCCCATGCAATAGTCGAAAAGGCTAAAGAGGCAGAGGTAAAATTAACAGAAGCGTTGGACTTCGAGGCTCCCAATGGCATGGGCGTTATAGGCCAGATAGATGGCAAGCGTATTGCCCTGGGCAACCGGCTATTGATGGAAAGCGAGGGCGTTAACACCCAGTCTCAAGACACACATGCCGATCAATTGCGCAGCGACGGTGCTACTGTCATCTTTGCGAGCATCGACGGGAATTTAGCTGGGCTGCTCGCCATTGCCGATCCGGTCAAGGAAACCACCGAAGAAGCCATTCGTTCACTCCAGGCTGACGGCATTCGAGTGGTGATGCTGACAGGCGATAATCGCACCTCCGCCAACGCTGTGGCACGTCGGCTAGGCATTGATGAGGTCGAAGCTGAAGTGCTTCCAGAGGATAAAGGCCGAGTGATTCAGCGTCTCCGTGATGAAGGGCGCATTGTTGTCATGGCCGGCGACGGCGTGAACGATGCACCTGCGCTGGCTACAGCGGATGTCGGCATTGCCATGGGAACCGGCACCGATGTGGCGATAGAAAGCGCTGGGGTTACTCTACTGCGAGGAGATCTTACCGGTATTGCCACGGCGCATAAGCTCTCAAAAGCCACCATGCGTAATATTCGCCAAAATCTCTTTTTTGCCTTTGCTTACAACGCGGCAGGCATCCCCATTGCCGCAGGGATTTTGTACCCCTTCACAGGTATGCTGTTATCACCGATTATCGCGGCGGCGGCGATGTCACTCTCTTCAGTGAGCGTGATTGGCAATGCTTTACGACTTAGGATGATTGCTATTAAGTAACAATATCTACTCGAAGATAAATCTGAATCGCCCCGGGTCTTCTAGACACCCGTCAGGCTCTGGAAATACCGCCGTTCGTACTCAACGGGTGACACGTCATCACTCGTGCCGTGGCGGCGTCTTGGGTTGTAGAACATTTCAATGTAATCGAACACATCGCTTTTAGCAGCCTCTCGGGTTGGATAGATACGCTGCTTGATTCGCTCTCGCTTGAGGAGCTGGAAGAAGCTTTCAGCAACAGCATTGTCGTGACAGTTGCCCCGGCGGCTCATGCTGCCCTCCAGATGATTGGCCTTCAAAAAACTTTGCCAATCCGAGCTGCTGAACTGACTACCCTATCCGAATGAATCATGACGGGCTTTTGGGGCTTCCTCCGCCAGACGGCGGACAGCAAGGCATCCAGTGCCAGATCTGTCGTCATGCGAGGCTTCATTGACCATCCCACCACCTGCCGAGAGAACAGGTCGATCACCACCGACAAGTAGAGCCAGCCCTCGTAAGTGCGGATGTAAGTGATGTCGGTGACCCATGCAACGTTGGGTGCCGTTACGTCAAACTGACGATTCAGGTGGTTAGGTGATACTACCGCTGGCTTGCCGCCATAGCGGCCCGGCCGTCGCCGATAACCGGTTTGTGAACGTAGTCCTTCCTCACGCATCAGACGGGCCACTCGATGCTTGCCACAGACTTCACCGATCTCTCGCAGGTCCTGGTGAATCTTGCGATAACCGTATACACCGCCACTCTCAAGCCAGGCGTGCTTGATCAGCCCCAGTAGGCGCTGGTCGTCTCGTGCCCGGTCAGACATGGCGTTACGGCACCAGGCATAATAACCGCTGGGGTGCACGTCCATCATGCTACACAACCGGCGCACCGGATACTGATTCGCATGGTCCTGAATGAACGCGTACCTCAGTCGGACTCCCTGGCGAAGTACGCGGTGGCCTTTTTTAGTATATCTCGCTCTTCTGATACACGTTTCAGCTCCGCCTTTAATCGCCGATTCTCAGCTTGAAGGTCATCGTCCTGCTGGCGTTGTTCTGCAGGCTTGGTATAGCGCTTGAGCCACTGGTACAAACTATGGCCGGACACGCCCAACCGAGCTGCGACCTCGGCGACGGGATGGCCCCGTTCTGTGACTTGCTTGACGGCTTCGATCTTGAATTCTTCGGTATATCGTTGACGGCTCATGAGTCCTCCTAACTGCCTTCAGTATAAGGCCTGGAGGTGTCTACGGAACCCGGGGCGATTCATAGGCGAGCACAAGCGAGGTAGGTTGCTCGGTAATAATAGTTTTCAGGAGATCGATGGCCTGGCGAACGCGCTCGGGCAGAGAGGTAGAAGCAGGCTCGAATGAAGCCGGCATAGCGGTGTCGGTGTCGAGGTTGATCGCTAGGTTCATGGTATGTCTCAAGGTCGTGTAGCTGATGACCTTTATAATAATGTGCAATGCACACTTTTTCAAGCTAAACGCACACTTTTATAGCTTCTGTTAATCAGCCTGAGCGAGCAATAAACAGCCTTAAAAGCGAGACTGCATGGGGTATTGATTGTTATTACAGAAGACTTACAAACATTGCAGTCGTGTGCATTGCACATTAAACTATCAGCAGTACCTATTAAATTGGAGGCCACATGGCGAACCTCAGGGCATCAACCGTGCAGATCGAGACGATCAAGGAGCATCCTGAGATCCAGCGTCTTATTCGCGACAATGAGTGCATAGCTCAGCTGGAGCCTTGGTCTGTCATGGAGATTCACCAAGCAGTCGATGGGCTGGTAGGCATCGACCTCGACCTACGAGACTCCACGCTGTTTGGCGACTTGTTGGCGCACTTCAACCAGGACAGCTCCCCTGCTCTTCCTGAAGCGCACACACAGGAGAGAGCCAGGGATCGCGCTAGGCGCTGCTGGGGCCTTGAAGCGTAGTCTCCACCTTAGATGCGCTGTAAGGCGCCATATATGAACGAACGTTGCTGGTAGGCACCAGTAGCGATATATAGAGAGATATTAATGAGCACTTCCGAGAAACCGACGAATGAAGCTCTCCGTCAGCTTATGGAGCGGCATGGCTTGAACCAGAATCATGTGGCCACCCTGACTGGGTATAGCGTGGAGACGGTGAAGGGTTGGTTCGCCTCGCCTGACTCTACCCGCTACCGCGCAGTTCGCAAGCCGGTATTGGAATCGGTGCGCCGCGCTATTGAGCTAGGCGAGCACTACAAGCTGGACGGGATAAAGATTCCCAAGACGAAAGGCTGAGACCGATAGAAATGGCACTGAATGATACGAGCCCGGAAGAGACGATAGTTACAAGTAACCAACCAGTACAGATTGACCTCGAATACACGGCCGATCGTAAAAGCGTTATGCGTTTGGTGGCGCTCATTGGCCAGGATGGCCGACTGTGGTCAGACGAGATGTATGGCTATGCTAAAGAGCGCGCAGACGAGAAAGAGCGGCTGACACTCTACCCTTTCGTGCTAATAGACATGACAGGGGAACATCGATGGTTTCAGGCTGAGTGGGGTAACGATGATCCGACAGCAACTATTATCGACTTCAAGGGCAGGCCCTTGGCAGTAGATGACGAGGTAGAGCGTGTCGACACATTTCAGGGCCAGGATGAGCGCTCTGTGTATTCAATCACCTCGATCCGCCCTTGGCGGGGGATAGCGGGATGGCCAAATGAAAACTGATAGAGGTTCCTTATGCCCAACAGCTTGAGAAATGGTTTATCGAAAAGCGCGATGCAAGCTCTTGTCATCAATGCTTGTATCGATAGATTAGAGGATTTTCGTAAATACACTGATGAGCTGGACAGCAAATTCCATAGTGATAAACAAGCGCTTATCAATTCCTATGATTTGCCGCGTGAAAACTTCGGTCGAGATGAGTATGAATATCAGGAGATAATGGAATTTCTTTCTGATGATGTTTCGCAAATAGAAAACGTATTCGTTGGGACATTCAGAAGGTCCACCGTAGTTTCCTTATATTCTTTCCTTGAAAAGCAAATGGTCATGCTTTGCAAAAGGTTGAAGAAAAAAGATAATCTCCCGATCTCACTGGCAGACCTGCAGAAGAGTGGAGTGGAAGGCTCGAGGATTTATCTCTCGAAAATTGCAGGACTAGATTTTCAGTCCAATGGCATGAACGGCTATTGGGTGGAT
>NZ_PJBT01000052.1:0-8510 GCF_002836035.1 Halomonas sp. MES3-P3E
TTAAAGACAGGGTTGACGAGCAGTGTGTACATTGTTTTTGTAGTTTCTTTGATGGCCTGAACACCTCCTTTAGTGCGCTGTTTATGCGTTAACGCGGGGCCGTGGCCCATCGCGTTAAACGTATCAACGACGGCAACAGCCAGATCATGATCACCAGCGCGCCCAGGCTGGCGCTGATGGGCCTGGAGAAGAAGGCCAACAAATCGCCATTGCTGCGGATCATCGCGCTCATGAAGCTCTTCTCCAGCATCCCTCCGAGCACCAACCCAAGAATGATGGGCGCTGCCGGAAAGCCTGCGCGCCCCAAACCGTAGGCCGCGACCCCAGCCCCCAGCATGAGCATGACATCGACCGTCGAATTGTTGATGGAGTATGCCCCGACAATGCAAAAGGCCAGCACGATAGGCATGACGATTCGGGTGGGGGTGGCGACGAACCCTTTGCCCAGGCGAATGGCGACATATCCCACGGGCAACATCACTAAGTTGGCGACGATGAACACCATGAACAGCGCATAGACCATGCTGCCCCCCTCCATGAAGATGGCGGGCCCAGGGTTCATGCCCTTCATGTACAGCACGCCGATGACCACGGCAGTAATCGTGTCGCCAGGAATACCGAAGACCAGCGCCGGAACCCAGGAGCCACTAACCGCGGCATTATTGGACGAGCTGGTTTCCACGATGCCTTCCGAGTGCCCCGAACCGAACTTTTCTGGCGTGCGCGAAAACTTCCGACTGACGGCATAGGAGACCCAAGCGGCAATGTCGGACCCCGCACCGGGCAACACCCCGATCAAGCTGCCCGTGCCGCTACCGCGCAGCACGGATTTCCAGTACTTGCGTAGCGAAGGCTTGACCTCACCGAACACGCTGCCGGTGTCTTTCACCGTCACCGCCTGCGTATCGGCGGGCTTGGCGGTGAACCTCATGACTTCGGCAATCGCAAAGAGGCCGATCATCACCGGAATGAAATTGACCCCGCCCATCAGGTCCGTCACGCCGAACGTAAAGCGCGGCGACCCCGTAGTGGAATCCAGCCCCACCGTCGCCAGAGAGAGTCCGATACACAGCGATAGCACGGCTTTCAAGTGCGAACCCGGCGATATGAAGACCGCACAGCTCAGGCCCAGCAGCGCTAACCAGAAGTACTCGAATGCACTGAAATTGAGCGCGAACTCTGCGAGAGAGGGGGCCACGAAGATCAGTACGAGGGTGCCAACGATGCCGCCCGTGACGGAACACACCAGGGCAATGCCCAGGCACTCGCTGGCCTTGCCTCTTTGCGAAAATGCATAGGCTTCATCGACATAAGCTGCGGAAGAAGGCGTGCCGGGAATGCGAAGGTAAGCGCCGGGAATATCGCCGGCGAAGATGGTCACCGCCGCAGTGGTGACCATCGCCGCAATAGCGGGGATAGGCGCCATGAAGTACGTGACCGGCACCAGCAGCGCCACGGCCATGGTCGCCGTTAGTCCGGGAATGGCACCCACGAACATACCAAAGGCTGCCGCCGCCAGAATCACGACCAACGTTTGCAGATTGAAGACCAGTTCGGCACCACTAAGAATAGCGTCCATACAATTATCCGTTAACGAGCGTGCCCAGGGGTAAAGGCACCCTGAGCATGTAAACGAAAGCGACCCAGATCGCTGCCGCCGTCAGCAGTGCCATCACCAGCGCCAGCCAGGGCCGCACGCCGCTCACTAGCATGAGCAAGGCGACCAGAAGCGCCAGCGTCAGAAGCGCCCCCAGAGTGTCGGCCAATAGCAAATAGCCAATGACCAGCCAGACGGGTAGGAACAGACGATGAAAGTTCAAGGCTGTCGCTTTGAGGTTCACTGGGCGAGAAACGGTGAAGCACTGCATGACGGGGCGAAGGTTGGCTAACGCCAGCCAGGCGCCGCCCACGACCATGGCATAGCCGATGATAAGCGGGAACAGCGCGGCGCCGTAGCGCTGGCCGGGCAAGGTGGGAAAGCCTTGGGCCTCCATGACGATGAAGAGGCCCAACGCCGCCACCACACCCCCTGAGAAACACTCACCGAGCGTTTGCGAAGAGCGATTGAGCATGGCGACGATACCCTAGCGTTTGAGCCCGAGATTCTCTACGACATTGCCCATCAGGGCGTCGGTCTCTTGCATGAAGTCCGCAAAGTCGGCCGAATCACGCCATACCGCGCCGAACCCCTGCTGCCTCATGAAGTCTTGATAGATATCGCTTTCAGAGGCGTTCTCCAGCGCGGCTTCTAGTGTTGCGACGACCTCCTCGTCCATGCCCGCAGGCCCGCCAATGCCACGCCACTCGCCAAGGGTGTAATTGGAATTGATCTCTTCTTTCAGCGTGGGAACGTCTGGAAAAACGGGGTTACGCTCAGGGGCCATGATGGCGAGGGATTTGACGCGTCCGGCATCGATCATGGCGCGTGCTTCGGGTACTGACGTAGGCGCGATATCGATACCGCCGGCCACCAGATCGACCATAGCAGGAGCTGCCCCTTCACTGGGAATCCAGCGCACGGCGCGCGGATCGATCTCCTGGTCGACCAGCATCCCCCCAAACGACACGTGCCAGATACCGCCCTGGCCGACGCCAGAGGCTTTGAAGGTACCCTCTGGTTGGGAGCGAATGGCCTCGATCAATTCGCCCAAGCTGGCGTAGGGCGATTCGGCGCTGACCTGAACCCCCGCATAGTCATAATTGACCTGGGCAATAGGGGTAAAGTCTGTGTAATCGAGCGCCGTCAGGCCTTGCCAGTGCATCATGCTGATCTCGCCGGTCATCATGCCGATGGTGTAGCCATCCGGGGCCGCATTGGCAAGCACGGTATGACCCACGACGCTGCCGCCACCGGCTCGATTGACCACGTTGACCGGTTGGCCGAGCTCCTGCTCGAGCGCCACTGCAATCGTTCTTGCGATCGAATCGGTGCCTCCTCCGGCGGCCCAGGGGACGATCATCTGGATCGGGCGTTCAGGATACGCTGCATGCGCATGAAGCGCCGATAAGCTTAATGGTAAAATCAAGGCACTTAGCGTGATACGTTTTAGAGTTGGCGTTTTGAACATCATTTTTATAGAACCTATGTTGTTTTATTGTGGAGATGTGCTGCGCGTGAACCGGCGTGCTAACCGAGTGAGTCTCGGCTGAGCTGCCCGTTGACCAAGCGCGTCAACCCTAATGGATTGGCGTTTTGCAGGGCGCTCGGCAGGAAGGCATCGGGGTAGTTCTGGAAGCAGACGGGGCGTAGATAGCGGTCGATTGCCAGCGTGCCGACCGAGGTTCCCCTGGCATCGGAAGTCGCTGGATAAGGCCCCCCGTGAACCATCGCATCGCACACTTCCACCCCCGTGGGATAGCCATTGAGCAGCAGGCGCCCGGCGCGATGTTCTAGCTGCGTCATCATCGCCGCGTGGGCGGAGAGGTCTTCCGGCTCGGCCTGCAGGGTGATGGTCAACTGCCCCTGCATGATCTCGAAATAGCGCGCCAGCGTTTCGGTATCCGGTACCGTCACGACGATGGTAGTCGGCCCAAAGACCTCGTCTTCCAGCGGACGATCCGACCTAAAGAGAGCATCGGGCGTCGCGCGGAACAGCTGCGCCCGTGCACGACCCGGCCCGGCAGTGCCCCCGGTGAGCTGAGTGACTTCGGGCAGCTCGGCGAGCCGCGCGACGCCCTGCTGATAGTGCTCCAGGGTTTGACGGTTGAGCATGACCTGCTCATCGGCACTCGCCAGGGCGTCGCCCAACGCGGCAATGAACTGCTCCGTTTCCGGGGAGTCCACCGCCAACACCAGCCCGGGGTTGGTGCAGAACTGGCCGCACCCCAGGGTCACCGACGCCGCTAGCTCAGTGGCGATGCGCTCACCTCTTTCTCGCAGCGCCGCCGGCATCAGCCAGACAGGGTTGATGCTCGACATTTCGGCAAACACCGGGATGGGCTCCGGGCGTTGCGCGGCCATATCACACAGCGCCCGCCCCCCTGACAGCGAACCGGTAAAACCCACCGCCTTGATACCCGGTGCCTGTACCAGGTCTTTACCGACCCCACTGCCATAGATCATGTTGAACACGCCTGCAGGCATGGCGGTGCTGCGTGCCGCTCGCTCGATGGCCTGTGCGACCCATTCGGCGGTCATCATGTGGCTGGAGTGGGCTTTGACCACGACGGGACAGCCAGCGGCCAGCGCCGAGGCGGTATCACCCCCCGCCACGGAAAACGCCAGCGGAAAGTTACTCGCCCCAAAGACCGCCACCGGCCCAAGCCCCATCTTGACCTGACGTAGGTCGAGACGCGGCATGGGCGTGCGCTCGGGTAGCGGCAGATCGATGCGCGCGCCCAAAAAGTCGCCTCGACGCAACACCTCGGCAAACAGTCTTAACTGCCCGCTGGTACGTCCCCGTTCACCGTTGATACGGGCAGCGGGTAGTGCCGTCTCACGCACGACGTCATTGATGAAGTCATCGCCCAGCGCGTCGAGCTCGTCGGCAATCGCCTCCAGAAACAGCGCCCGCGCTTCTGGCGAGAGCTGTCGAAAATCTGGGTAAGCCTCAGAGGCGGCCGCTACCGCCTGCTCGACCTCTTCCACCGTCGCCTGAAAGTAGGCCAGATCATGGTGGCTACCATCCGCGGCGGCGACGCTGGCCAGCGACGCTTGGCCCTGGCCGCTGCGCTCGCCGCCAATGAACTGCTGGCCGGTCAACGTGGTACTCATACTTTGCTCTCCCGATGGTTCAGAGGAATCGCTCGCCGAGGTTTACAGCGAACATTCGAGAAGGTGGCGGTAGTCGTTGGCGCTGGCATCGATGGGATTGGTCTTGTGGCTATGATCCGCCAGCGCCCCCTTGATGATGTCGTCGAACATGGCCGAGGTAATGCCGAGCTCGCCCAAGCCAGTGGGTAGGTTCAAACGCTTAGTCATTGCCTGCATGGCGGCCGCCACGTCCTGGCCCGTTGGCAAGTTCATCGCCTGCGCCATCCGCGCCAACTTGTCCTCCTTGATCATCGTGTCGGCCTGGGCGTTGAAGCGGATCACCGCAGGCAGCAGGATGGCGTTCAGGGTGCCGTGGTGCAGCGACGGATTGAGTCCACCCAGCGAGTGGCTCAGGCTGTGCACGCAGCCAAGCCCTTTTTGAAAGGCCAGCGCGCCCTGCATGGAGGCACTCATCATGTTCGTGCGCGCCTCGCGGTTGCCCGGCTCGCTGACCGCTGTTTCGATATGTGCCCAGGCGCGCCGCAAGCCATCCAGGGCAATGCCATCTGCCGGAGGATTGAACGAGGGAGCCATGAAGGTTTCCATGCAGTGCGCGATGGCATCGATGCCCGTCGCAGCAGTCATGCGGGCAGGTAAGCCAAGCGTCAGCTCGGGATCGCAGATCGCCAGCTTGGGCACCACGTGGGGCGACAGCACGCCCACCTTGCGGCCATCGTCGAGAATCAGAATGGCCCCACGACCGACTTCGCTGCCGGTGCCTGCCGTTGTCGGAATGGCAATCACCGGAGCGGTTGCCGACGTGATCCGTGACATGCCGCCTTCGATGACGGCGAATTGGCGCAGCGGTCCGGGATGCGCCACGCTCACCGCCACCCCCTTGGCCAGATCGATGGGCGAACCACCGCCCAGCGCGATCACACCATCGCACTGCTGGGACTGGTAAAACGCCACCGCCTCGCGTACCGCGCCCTCGTTCGGGTTGGGCGGCGTCTTGGTAAAAACGGCGGCGGGATGATCCAGGACACGCTGAATCCGTTCCAGCAGCCCCGCTTGTTGAATACCCTCATCTGTTACAATCAATGGGCGATGGATGCCCAGGCGGTTGCATTCGTCTTGCAGTAGCTCGACGCTGCCGTCGCCGAACTGAACTTGGGTCACGTAATTGATCAGTGCCATAGCGTGTTGTCGTCTTTGTTAATTATTCGGAAATAGAGAGTGACTTTCTGCATTGACTATATTCACGGGGCCCAGCGCTGGATAATGACAACCTCTGATAGCGGTATAACGAAAATTCATGTCTACACTAACGTCGATCATCTCCCGCCTACGCATGCGCCACTTGCGTCTGCTGATTGCCTTGCATGAACATGGCACGGTGCAGAAAGCGGCCGAATCCGTGGCGCTGACCCAGCCTGGGGCCACCAAGGCTCTCAACGAAATCGAAGCCATGTTGGACGTTCAGCTGTTTCAACGTACCCATAAGGGGCTGGAAACGACGGACATGGGACTCTGTGCGGTGCGCTATGCACGGCTGATCAATACGGACCTAGCCCACTTTCATGAAGAGTTGGAAAGCATGCAGCAGGGCCGGGGTGGCCGACTGGCGGTGGGCTTGATCATGGGGGCCGTCCCCCTGATTTCGGCGGCATTGTCAAGGGTTCGTAGCCTGCAGCCAGCAATCTCCATCGAGATAGTCGAGGATACCAGCGCACGCCTGCTCAACTTACTTGACCGCGGTCGACTCGATGCCGCCATCTGCCGGTCGCGAGTCAATCAAAGGCCGCACCTGTACACCAGTCTGGACATCCACGAGGAGGAGCTGGCGGTCATCTGCCACCCTGACAATCCGCTCGCTCAGCGCTCAGCGCTGACATTGATCGATTTAGCCAACACCTCGTGGATCGTGTATCCCGCCAACATGCCGATGCGGCTGCTGCTGGAACGCGAGTTTCACGAGGCCAAGATACCGTTTCCGCTCTACCCTATCGAAACGGCTTCTGCGTTCACGAGCATTTCGATGCTTCGCCATGACCGGGCATCCGTCGCGCTCATGTCCGTCGATGCCTCGACTCCCTTCGTCGACGCTGGCATGGTTTACAGGCTACCCATACGTTTACGCTCACGTAGCGAGCCCTACGAACTGGTCACCCGCAAAGGGGCTAGCCTGTCGCCCGCTAGCCAGCTCTTCATGAAGGAAGTCGCGTTAGTCGGTAATTTGAATGTGGATGCCGACACCCATATCGAAGAATTACGTGGCAACAGCTAGCGGAGCATCGGCTCAAAACTCCGTCACCACGGTGACCCCCACGCCTTCGAACTTATCCATATCGATCAACGCCTGCACCGACTCCTCCAGCGTGATGCGGCGGCCAATCAGCCGCTCGGGCGCCAGTTTGCCCGACTGGATCATCGCCAGCATGTCGCCGTAACGGTGCGCCTGCATGCCGTGGCTACCGAGAATTTCCAGCTCGTTGGCGATCACTTTGCTCATCGGCACGGCGGGCGTACTGTGGTCCGCCAGCATCAGCCCCACCTGGACATGCTTGCCGCGCTTGCGCAAATTGCTGATGGAGTTGAAGCAGGTGGTGGGATGGCCCAGCGCGTCCAGCGAGACGTGCGCACCCCCTAGGGTGATCTCGGCCACCGCCTCCACCACGTCGGCCACCTGATTGGCATTCACCGTGGCCACCGCCCCTAGCTGGCGCGCCAGTGCCAGGGCCTGCTCGGAAATATCCACCGCCACCACGTTCGCGCCTGCCGCGCTGGCGATCATGATGGCCGACAGCCCCACGCCGCCGCAGCCGTGCACGGCCACCCACTGACCCGCCGACACACGGACCTGGCCTACCACCGCACGAAAAGAGGTCACGAATCGGCAGCCCAGGCTGGCGGCGGTATCGAACGTCAGGGTGTCCGGCAGCGCGACCAGATTCACATCGGCGTAGTGAATGCTCACATACTCGGCAAACGAGCCCCAGTGGGTGAACCCTGGCTGAAACTGGTGATCGCACACCTGATGGTGGCCTGCATGGCACTCCAAGCAAGTGCCGCAGCCGCCCACGAACGGCACGGTCACACGATCCCCGACCCGCCACTTCGTCACGTCCTTGCCCACCGCCTCCACCACGCCGGACAGCTCGTGCCCCGGCACATGGGGAAGTCGGATATCCGGGTCGTGGCCCATCCAGCCGTGCCAATCACTGCGGCATACGCCGTTAGCCATCACCTTGACCACGACGCCGTGGGGTTCGGGAGTCGGATCCGGCACCTGCTGAATAGTGGGCGGGGTAGAGAACTGCTCGAATACGACGGCTTTCATGGGCCACTCCTGAACGTTTAGGCTGCGGATTCGCTAACACTACTATAGCGAGCCTGGTCTGAAATGAGCTTTCCATATCGTGGACAACACTCATCAATGTGAAGCACTCTTTCTCTTTATAGTGTTGAGCCCGGCTTATTCATGAGGCCGGCCCGAAAACGAAGATAGCGGATGGTATTCTCTTGAAAATTCAGTGTGTTCCGCCAAGAATCTGAACCAAGAGAGCCATCCGCTATGGATGAAAGCCTATCCACCTGGACGCCCTCATGCAACGGCGCTGTCCGTGTTGAGCTGAGCGGCCAGCGCACTACCAGCGACAGCGGCGCTCTGCTGTTGCGTGAGGCCCTCGACAACAGCGGCGTGATTGAGGCGCTGGAAGACAATCTGGTCGATCGACGCCACCCGCTGCGCATCCTTCATTCGCTGGCCAGCCAGTTGCGTACCCTGGTGCTGCAGCGTGCGATGGGCTGGATCGAC
>NZ_PJBT01000053.1:0-8012 GCF_002836035.1 Halomonas sp. MES3-P3E
CCTAGCTCGTTACTTTAAGTTTCCTTGCTTTACTCTTGGTTTCTTTAAGTTGCTTTCAATGACAGTAGCCATTCACAGTGGAAATTTTCAGCCCAGTGAGTTAGAGCGCAAGCAATGCGCAGTTAGCCAGCAACACATTTAGATATATTCCGCTTTATGTGTGACGCCGTAGTCGGCCACCGAGATCTAGATCTTCCACTAGGTTTTCTCGCCAAACTATTTTAATAAGAAGGCTTGGCCTCGACGCCAGGGATTGGCTTTGTTGGCCTAGAAAACTCGCCTTTCAAGGCATCAATGCCCCTCTGGGGCTTTGCTAATGGCACTAAATCTTGCCGTGCTCTACGCCGCTCTTCGGTATCAATGCCCATCCGTTGGTCGCGTTCCTCAATCAGGCCAGGTTGCGCCTCACCGTCACGATTGAACGACCACGCCAGAGAGGGTTCTCCAAGGGGTAATGAAAGTTCATTGCCCTCACTATGCGCTGTACCCCACGTATGCCATGTTTTACCGTAGCTGTTTACCTTACTTTTCATAAGTTCATGTTCGGCGACTACTGGTAAATTAGGGGCAACCAACTGGCCGGAAAGAATTTCACCGTTATGCGGATGCCAGTATTGTTTCTCTTCTTCTGGGAGTTGCTCAAAGAGTTTTTCAGAGATGATGTATTCAATACCGTTTAGCTTCGCATCATCAGTATTGCCGTCGTAAAGAGCGCACTGCAAGAAGTCTTCGTTTACCTGATCACAGAAGTGATGGGCCTCAAACTGATGCAGTGGCTCTTTTTTTAGCGGATGAAAACCGACGAGGTAAACATTAAGACGCGATGGGGGAGCGTCCGTTTGCATCATGCTTGCTCCTGCTTCTAATAATTGAGATTTTGCACTCTCAGCTCTACCAGGAACCTCGGTGGTCGAGTGCGTCTCACCCATGCCGGTGCAGCCAGCTAGAGTAAAGATCGATGCGACAAACGTACCGTAATGAAAGCCATTAATGTTGAGCATAAAATCACCTTGTATTTGGCTATAAACATATTTCTTTTTTTTATGTTAGCCCGTTGACGGTGGTTTTCAATTGAGTGCTCCATGTTTGATCTTTGATAAATTACGCCAACCGCCGCGTGTCTTATGCATTGCAGGGGAGGGGCCACGGAATCATTGTTAGAGGTGATTGTTCTTTATAAATTGGAAGAACAGTGGGCGACTAACGGTGACCGAGAAGGGCTACTTTTTAAGCCCCGCTAGCGGTGAGTAAAGAGTTGATGACCTAATGATCATTGGCGATATTGCCTCGCCCCAGCAGCCGCGCACCGCCGTGAGAAAGGCATTGCTCCCTTTACAGTGCTTTCTTGCGACAACATGCCGGATAACGGGAAGCGAACACACCAAGCGGTGGCGCAGCTAGCTGAGCAGGAACGTTTACCACTGCGCCCGCATCACGGCCATCAGCTCCTTGATGATAAACAGCGCAATACGGCACCCGGCTAGCCGCTTTTCGGGCGCCTGCGCGGTGTGGAGCTGGCGGTGCGTCAGTTAACACTCAGATAGGCGGCTACGTTCTAAAGGAGGCGTATGCGTTCACATGGATTAGCGGTAGATAAAGGCGGGGTGGAGCTCGGCCCTAATTTGTTGTCCGGTGTTAGCCTGCCCGCAGCGGTGGTGCATGAGGCTGCGCTCGCGCATAACCTGATATGGATGCAACGATTCGCAGAGGCTCACAGTGCTCACTTGGCGCCCCATGGAAAAACCACCATGACGCCCGCGCTTTTCCACCGTCAGCTTCAGGCGGGGGCGTGGGGTATCACCTTAGCGACTGCGCCGCAGTGTCGAGCCGCTTTTGCCCATGGCGTTACCCGGCTGCTGATGGCGAATCAACTGGTCGGCCATGCCAATATGGCCATCATCGCGAGTCTGATTGAGCAGGGTGCTACGTTTTACTGTGTGGTTGATAGCCATGAGAATGCGCGCCAACTCGGGCGCTTTTTTGCCGATCGGGGGCTGACGCTGTCAGTGCTGATTGAAGTGGGCGTGGCCGGAGGCCGCTGTGGCTGCCGCAATCAGCAGCAAATTCTTTCGCTGGCAGAGGCGATTGGCAATGAGCCAGCGCTCTCCCTCGTGGGGTTAGAGGGCTATGAAGGTGTAGTTCACGGGGATAATCCCGAATCAGGTATTCGTACCTATGCTAACTACCTGGTGGATGTTGCCGTAGAGCTTGAAGCTGCTGGACGCTTTGCTGAAGAAAACCCGATTGTCACCGCGTCAGGTTCCGCCTGGTATGACGTGATTGCGGAGTCCTTTCAGGGCGCACCACTGCAGGGGAAATTTAACCCCGTGCTACGCCCAGGTTGCTACATCGTCCACGACCATGGGCTTTATCGTGAAGCGCAATCGGCCGTATTAGACCGTCGGCCGGATTTGCAACAGGGGCTTGTGCCTGCCTTGGAAGTCTTTGCCCAAGTGCAGTCGCTTCCCGAACCTGGGCTTGCGATTGTGGCGCTAGGTAAGCGTGATATCGGACATGATCAGTTGCCCATTGTCCTGCGTCGCTACCGGGAAGCTGGTACGCCAGCGCAGCCGTTATCGGTGGCTGGCTGGGAAGTGACGAAAATCATGGATCAGCACACGTTCGTGCGGCTATCTGACGATGCCCAGGACGTTCAGATCGGTGACATCGTTGCGTTTGGTGCCTCCCATCCATGCCTGACGTTTGATAAATGGCGCCAACTGCTGCTGGTCGATGACGCCTTGAACGTGAAAGAACACATGGCGACCTGCTTTTAAAAGCCTCCTCGCTCCTGCCGCTAAGCGATAGCGGCGGTCGATAAGCGTGAAATTGCCGCTGGCAGTTCGCTTGCGTGATGAATCCCCACGGCGCCCTCGGGGGTGCTTTCCTCGTTCGGGAAATGGTTGAGATGAATAACGTGCATATCTGCCGCTAGGCCGGCTTCCACTCCCACGGCCGCATCGTCAATCACAATACAGCGTTGGGGGGCAAAGCCCATGGCGGCCGCCGCTTTAAGGTAAAGCTCAGGGTCGGGTTTCCAGACATTGAGGGTATAAGCGCTAAATAAATAACCTGCAAAGTGATGACCCAGCTGGGTGCTTTCCAGGGCGCAGCGAATTTTGCGCTCTGGTCCATTAGAGACCACGGCTTTAGAGTGGCTGCTTAACTGTTCTAACGCGGCGGGCATGCCAGGTATCGCGATAAGTTCAGTGCGCATGCGCGCTTCCATACGGGTTCGCATACCCGCCTCAAGCTGGGGAAAAGCGTCTTCTTCTAAAGCCTGAAAACGGTTTTCCAGCGTTTGGACAATCGTCTGGAAACGTACCCCTCTAAATTCGTCCATATACTGCTGTGCTGAGAAGGGTAAACCGAATTCGGGAAGGATCGCGCCCATCACCTCGGCAAGCAGTATTTCGCTATCCACCAGGGTGCCGTCGCAGTCGAAGAGTAAGCAGAAAGGCGAGGTATCAGTACTCATCGGCAGGCTTCCTCATTCACTAGGCTAATTGGGCGTTCGCCCTGCAGCGCTAGGCGAATATTGTCCACCGCGCGCTGGGCCATGGCGTCGCGGGTTTCATGGGTGGCGGAGCCTATATGAGGCAGGGCGACCACATTGGGCATCTTCGTCAGCGGTGACGTAGCGCGTAGCGGCTCCTGCTCAAATACATCCAGCCCGGCTGCTTGAATAACGCCGTTTTCCAAGGCGTCTATTAAAGCGCTTTCATCGACGACTTTGCCTCGGGCGATATTGATAAAAATGCCCGAAGGTTTCATCAGCGCGAACTCCTGGGCACCGACCAATCGTTCGGTTTCGGCCGTGAGAGGGACCGTCACGCAGACAAAATCGGCCTCGGCTAGCAGCTCGTTGAGTTCGCGACGCTGCGCGCCTAATTCGCTTTCTAATTCAGGTTTGGGAGAGGCGTTGGAGTAAATCACTTTCATGCCAAACCCTAGGGCGCCGCGCCTGGCCACCGCCTGACCAATGCGTCCAAACCCGACCATGCCCAAGGTTTTGCCATGTACATCACTGCCAAACAGTGCAGGGCCAATACTCGCTTGCCACTTGTCGGCTTTGACCCACTCTGCTAATTCAACTACCCGGCGAGCCGTGGCCATGATCAGGGTAAAGCCGGTATCGGCGGTGGTTTCAGTGAGCACATCTGGTGTGTTGCATAGCATGATGCCGCGTTTGGTCAGTTCATCAACAGGGATGTTGTCGTAACCAACAGAGATAGTCGCGATGACTTTCAATTTAGGCGCTGCGTCTAAAAGCTGAGGAGTAATCGCTAAGCCGGAACCTATAATGCCATGAACGTTAGCCAGTAGAGCGTGATTAGCAGGATCATTCAGTGCGGTCGTTTTCGGCAGCACCTCCACCTCAAACAAGCCGCTAAGCTCGGCTAACTGAGCATCGCTGAGTCGTCCTTGAACCACTAGTTGTTTTTTCATTGTTGTCTCCTGGTTATAAAGCGCTTAATAAAGCATAACGGGGCGAATTAAGCAGTGGGTTGATCGGTTTCAAGCGCTTGAAGTTGCTGGCGGTTAGGTAGGCCTTCCATATCGCCAACCACCTGAATGGCTTGAGCACCAATGAGGTTGCCCCGTTGGGCTGCTTGACGTGCCGAGCAACCGTCAAGCAGGGCGCTGATCACGCCGACAGCGAAACCATCGCCAGCACCTACGGTATCCACAACGTCTGCTACGTGGCAACCGTCTACCGTAAAGCTCTCTTCCTGCCCACCTAGGTTGCCGCGATAATAACTACCTTCCGGCCCCAGCTTGATGATCACCGCCGAGGCACCTTGATCCAGATAGTAGCCTGCTACGTCGTAAGGCGTCTTCTGCCCAGTGAGAAGTTGGCCCTCTGAAAGCCCAGGTAATACCCAGTCGGAGAGCATGGCAAGGGCATTGAGCGTCTCGCGCATGTCAGCTTCACTGGCCCACAGGCTGAGACGTAGATTGGGGTCAAAAGAAATACTGGCACCCTTAGCTCGGGCTTCTTTAAGCGTATGGTGAGCGAGTTCACGGGCAGAGGCGGAGAGGGCGGGGGGAATGCCCGTTGCATGTACATGGCGCAGGGCGCCGAAGTCAATTTCGCTAGCGTCTTGTGGGGTTAGGTAACTGGCTGCGCTGCCGCGACGAAAATACTCCACTTTTGGGTCTGCACCGCCAAGTGCACGCTCTTTAAAAAGTAGCCCGGTGGGGTGCTGGGTATCTGTATGAAGATGACGGCAATCCAGACCTTCGTTTTCTAACGTATTGCGAATAAAGTCGCCAAAGCTATCACTGCCCACACGGCTTAACCAGCCGACATGAAACCCTAAACGCGCCAGACCAATCGCCACATTGGTATCTGCGCCTGCAATCCGGCGCTGGAAATGCTCAACCTCGGAAAGCTTGCCGGGGGAGTCAGCCACGAACATGGTCATGGCTTCGCCAAAAGTGAGGATTTCTGGTGGGTTAGTAAAGGAGTGGGACATGGTCAGTCATCTCTTGATGTTGTTGGTCGTCGGTTAATGGGAACGATACCATTTGTGTTGCTTTTATAAAGCTTGGGCGATCATAAAATGCTAACGCCGGGTGGAGCCTCTTGCGATTAGGGTAGGTGCAAAACTCAATGTTGTCGGCTGCGGCGATGTTTGAGATGTAATTCTATGCCTCAAGCAGTGAAGCGCCGTTTTCCCGATAGCATCGGTTGGCTGGGCAAGCGTGGTTATGCCAGGAGGCACTAGATCGCACCAGTCGAGTTCATCAATGCCCATTAAGCCGACTTGACCAAGCGGTAGGCCTAGCTGCTGGAAAAGGCGCGTTACTGTCAAGGTCACATTGCCGTTGCCACACAGTACGGCACAGGCGTGTTGGGGATGGGCGGCTAAAAAATGGCTTAGCGCCTGGAGCACGTTGGTGTCACTTGTTAACAGTAGCGTTGTATGGCTTAACTCACGCTGTTGGGCTCCCTGGTTAAAGCAGGCCAGCCGTCGTTGCCGTGTGCTCGACTGCTCAAGGGCTTCACTGACATACAACACGGCTTGGTAACCCTGGGTAGTAAGGTGATCAAGTGCGCTATCAATCGCTAGCTGGTTATCAAGCCCTACTACTTCTGCATCCACATTACTGACTTCGCGGTCTAGCAGCACGACTGGCGTTCCATGGCTGATGAAAGCCTGTAGTTGGGTTTCGGGGCTGCCGGTGGCATTAACCACTAAGCCTGCCACCTGATACGCACCCAGAAGGTCTAAATGCTGGCGCTCCTGCTCAGAATCATTGTCGGTATTGCATACCAATAATGAGTAGCCGTACTGGCGACATGCTTGTTCGACACCGTGGGTAATCGCCACGGAAAAAGGGTTGCGGATATCCGCTACCAGCATCCCGATGAGTTTGGAGCGCCCACCCTTCAATCCACGCGCCATTTGGTTGGGCTGGTAATCTAGGGTGCTTGCTGCCTGGGCAATGCGGTTCTGAAGAGTGGGCGATAGACGTGCCCGTTCATCGCCAAAATAGCGCGAAACGCTGGTTTTTGAAGCACCGGCTAAACGAGCGACTTCAAGAATGGTAGAACGCCGAACTGCAGATGACATAATGGCCTTCATGAAATGGGAACGGTTCCATTTTGAGTATGCTTAACATCAAAAGCAACGGTGCATCGTCAATTAGGCGTGGTTAACCATATGAATATCGTAATCGGAGGGGTTCACCGTGCCCTCCAGTCGACCAATTTGGGTGAAATCATTGTTCTCAAGGACGGTATCAATAGACGTATCTTTGAAAGACAAATTTTTAATGACGTTTACTTTGCAGGGCATACCCTTAGCGTCAACATCCATAATCCAGGCTAGAAAACCGTTTGAGAATTTAGCCAAGCTGCCGATGGGGTAAAGGCCAAAGTGTTGGATATACTCCACAAGTAATGATTTCTCATAAAGACTAGGAAGGTCATTAACCCAGCGATAGGCATCAAGCGGCTGTCGTGGCTGTTGACTGTTTCGCTCATGGGTTAATTTGTTGATAATTTTTATGACACTGATTAAACGCACCTGCTCTGACAATACATCTGCGGTTTTACCGTCCGGATAGCCACTGCCATCCAGACGCTCGTTAGCATTTAAAATAATGTCACGGCAGGTGGGGCTGGGCGCCCACCCAAGGCTTGAAAGCTTATGATCCAGTGCTTGCACGTGCCCTTTAAGTATTTCCGTTTGTGACGGTGACATATGCATTTTAAGTGAGGGCAGTTTCTCACTAATCAGCAGTGGCTTGCCCATGGTGTGCAGTAGGGCGCCAGCTACCGCTTCTCGTGTCTGAGAGTTGTGTGGGTCACGACTGATTAATATCATCGCTAGTTGACTCGCCACCTGTACGGCATGGCGTACCCACTCGGGCTCGTTATGCAAAAATGCCAGAGCGTACTTCACTACTTTCTGATCTTGGTTAATCATATATAGGAGACTATCAACACACTCATAGAGGCTCTCCTCGGGCAGCATATCTCTACTTTTTATAAACATTAATATGACTTGTAGCTGGTGAGCGATTTCCTGAATGCCTCGTAATAAAGGAGTTTTTTGGGTGTTTTGGATCTGCTCCCGCTCTTCTTTGTGCTGTAACTTCTTCTCTTTAGCATCTGCTATAAAAAGCCGTGACTTCACCCGTGAAGCATTATCTTGCAGGCCCGAGCGAAAAGCGGCTTCGAACTCAGATTCCGATACATAATGGAAAAGTGTCTCGGTCATAGTGGCTGTCATATTAATAAACTCAATACCAATGGCCGCATAATCATGGCTACCAAAAGGACGCATATGACGGATACGCCCCTCGGCCGTGAAGGTATCGCCATTGGGAAACTCGAGGGTCACGCCTGGCAGTCTCTGATTGACGGTGAGTGCCATGCTGTCTTCAAGACTGACATATACCAGGCAGCCCCCCACCGATAAATTGCGTACCTTGCCTTCAAGGTAAAGTTCATGCAAAAAAACGTTAAGGTGCGCACGGGCTTGCATGCCAAGAATGAA
>NZ_PJBT01000054.1:0-7539 GCF_002836035.1 Halomonas sp. MES3-P3E
TATGGCTTGTAGTGTCACTCTACAAGCCTTTTTTATGCGTATCTGAGCAGGCCTAGCGTGGGGTTAGATATAAACCGCAATGGGCGTGTACATTGAAGCATCGCATCATTAATACGGGTGCTAGCTATACGCTTACCCCATTCAAGAGAGCGCTATTCCCAGTGATTGGAACATCACTCTATGGGTATCCATGTGCCGGGGAGAGGGCTGTTACCAAACGGCAGTAGCTAGAGGTATAGAAGGGTGGGGAAGGGTTGATCCCTCATGCATGAAATAGCTGCCATGAAAGCAACAAAAATTACGACAAGCATTTAATGATCTAGGGGTATCCCAAGCACGCCATTGTTGGCAAAGCGAGTGTCTTCGGCGCGTGTACATCCACGGTGGTTGTGTTCCTGTCGGGGTATGGGGAGACCTTGCCACCGCACTCAATGCTGGCGCTTTCGATGCGTGAGCAGCAACGGAGATAATAGCCTTGTCGGGGTATGGGGAGACCTTGCCACCGCACTCAATGCTGGCGCTTTCGATGCGTGAGCAGCAACGGAGATAATGGGCTTGTCGGGGTATGGGGAGGCCATGCCACCGCGCCCAATGCTGGCGCTTTCGATGCGTGAGCAGCAACGGAGATAATAACAAGGTAGAACGAAGTTGAAACGGGGCGGCTTAGGGATTCAGCAATCGAAAATACTAGGCCTTTCGAGGCTTGCCTCGTGATCGGCCGCGAAGCGGCCCATGTGCTTTTCGTAGAGTGCTAGACCGACCGCTCCACAAGGTCATTTTACCCCTATCAGCTAGCTATCTAGTCCCAGTACAACGAAGTGACTTGGGGCGGTTTTCCGCCTACTGCTATATCAAATTTAGGCGTATCGAGGCCTGCCTCGTATTCAGCCGCGAAGCGGCTCATGTGATCTCGTTGACTTTATGAACAACTGCAACGGTGAACACAGCAACAAAGCCCACCAGCATGCACATTTTTCCATTCAGATAGTGAAATATTTACGCACAAAACAAGATACGCGAGCGTCTATAATATTGCCCATTATTAGGTGCTTATAAGTAATTCCTGCGAGTATTTGGAATCATCATTTCTTGGGATAGGCGAATAGAGCGGGAGAGACCGTGACGGATAACTCGAACGGTTCACGGCCTTATAATCAAATCAGGGTAGTTAGGGGGATGTTCCCTTTCCTTGACCTAAGACTGCCTTGCCACAGCGATCTCAAACCTACACCCCGGCCTAAGCACCCTCAACATCGACAACTGCAACACAATCCTGGCCAGGGAAGGTCTTATTTCTGACTGGGATATTCACCCCTGAATTCATCCATGCTTTTGAGGAGGTCCAGGTAATCGATCCCGCCCGGAATCAGGCGAGTCTTTGTGGCGCGTTCATACATCCATACGCTCCATAATTTCATGTGTGTTGAAGCGCCTTCAATATCCTTGGGCATCATCCCGCCCCATTCGGGATCATCAGCCATAAACTGGAGCGCCCGATCGATGGCACGATCCAGGTCATTTCTGGGCGAGTAGAAGTCCTCCAAACGCACTTGCTCGGCCAGAATCAAAACGGCAAGCACTGGATAGTTCAGCCATTCTGCAAACTTTTCGATCACATCTCGCCCCAGGCTACTTGCTAGCCTTCGCCCAGTTTTCAGGTGGCTCAACGTGCTCGGCGCAATACCAAGGTGCTCGGCCAGGTCAGTGGAAGCCAGTCCTTCGCTAACAGCTCGCTCAAAGATTACCTGAATGAGTTTGTAGCCAGGTGTTTCCGGCTCTATTTGCAGGTAGTCGGATCTTGGCCCTTTGGGTTTTCCCTTCTGGCCATCTTTGGGGCCTGATCCACTTTTCCGTATCCCTGCCTCGATAACCTTACGTAAGCCTTTATCGTCATTCCCCTGATCCAAGTTTTCTCCCCACATGCTTTCAGCATGTTTCTAGTTAAATAGAACTATACCAGATAGCAAATTCTAATACTTATTGCCTATCCAGCGCCGCTCGGACAGCGGCAAGATTGCATCGCTACATCATAACCCAGGAGTAAGCAATGCTCATCGGACGCATAGAGCACGACCCCAAAAAACAATTCCCGTTGCAGCTACCAGAGTCAACCCTCGGTCGGCTTGAGCTGTACAAGGAGCTGTACCAGCAGACATTCGGCGAGAAAGTGGCCAATAACGATCTGGTCGACCTGATGCTCACGAATGTCATGGACAGAGACCGTGAATTCAAGCGGTTTGTGAGGGAGGAGGAACGAAAGAAAAAACAGGAGGCGAAACAGCAGGAACTAGGCGCTGGAACTAACTCCTTAGCTGGAGAAGCTGAGGCCGAACCTCACGCTGAGGCTTTAAGCCATCAGCGTGAGCAACAACATCAAGCATAAGGGCACTAGGTCTCGATATGCTGTGCTTTGATGATCTCACACATCTGTTCAACCAGGGGAACAACTCGTCTCCACTTGGTACGCAGAACACGGTGATTGCCTGTGGCCCAACTGCGCACAGAGGTAACAGCCTCGTCAGCAGCCACGGCTATCTGGCGTGGGGTCATCACTTCCATCCAGCGATCCACAGTAGCTTTGACCTCCTTGGAATCGACCCAAGCGCCGCCTTCAATAGCGACGTGCTCGGCCATGACCTCATCAAGGGCATCAAGCACCTTGTCATAGGCCACCTTCCTAGGGACCGCTCCCCCTGTCCAGGTGTGAATGGATGCCACAGAAATCGAACATTCGAGCTTACCGCTCAGGTGCTCTGCGACCTTGGCCAATGTCATGCCGTAATTGTCTCGCAGAGTAGCAATACGTCGAGCCAAGTCACTGTCGGTCTTGCTGCGCTCAACACGACCACGGGTTGTCGGAATGCTGACCTTAATTTCGCAGCCATGCCTCTCGAGCGTGTTGATCAGGTCGTTCAGGAGTGCGTTACGCATGGCTAACCTCTATGAATATTTGGCAAGTCACCCGCCTTCTGAAATGCAGCGACTTATTGGTTGGACGGCAGCCCGTTTGCATATCCCCAGACAATGGCAGGAGGACATGAAACAGGAAATATACGTAGCCTGGTTCTCTAAAGAATATGACCCTTCGTATTCCCATGACGCCATCATGAAATATGCTGGTGAGGCGGCATTTCTTGCGGTCAGCACATGGCGCCGCCATACCATCCTACCAGTGACCGTTCACAAAGCCGGTCAGGCTGATAGCGAACCCAGGGCTGAGCAGTTCGATCTGATGGCTGAACAGATTCCTGGTTTCACTGAAGAGTTCAACGACGAAATCGACATTGACCCTGAGGCTTTCGTTGAGACCACTTCGATGGCTTCAGTGCACCTCATCGACCTACCCAAACGCTCAGCTCGAACTGAGCTGTCTCATGAAAACCTGCTGGCCCTTCACTGCGAAGGCCTTTCGCCCGCTGAGATAGCAGCCGCAGCGAACATGACCGAGCGCAGCGTATACCGCAGATTGGAACGCCTTAAACATGGAAACCGTAGTACAGTATAGTAAAATTGCAGCGTTATCGGTAGCACTCTCAGGAGCTGCTTTATCCACTGTCACATTTGCCTCAGATCAGGACCTGGGTGTACTTGGCCCTACTTGGGAGATCGTAGAGCCAGACATGCGGCTTGCCATCGTAGCCGAGGCCCATGGTGTCGACTGGGACTCCGTTAATGAGCACCTAGCAGGGCAGGCTCAAAATCATACGAGAGACATCCCCGATTGGTTCGTCCCGATAGCCGAGCACACCGAAACTCACTTCGTAGATCCGTCCTATACGCTGGGTGAAGACATCGAAGCCTTGAAGCGGCAACCCGATGGTACATACCAATGGGGAGTCATCTATGAGGCCGGCACCAAGGTCAACCCCCTCGAGCACATACAGCCAGAGAATTGGCTCCTCGTTGTTGATCTACGAGCCGATGATCAGCGTGAGCTGGCCATGACCTTAAAGGCCCGACACCCAGCCAACCTAACAGTAATCGTCACAGCAGGAGATCCAGGCAGTTTGGCGTCGGATCTTGGCCAAGCTGTGTACTTCGCAGAGGAGTGGCATTTCGATCGGCTGGGCATTACCCACACCCCCTCTTTAGCCGGCGTTCGGGACAGTCAGCCTGACGTAATCGAAGTGACCCATTTCGCCTATCCCTACGATGTCACCACCTTGGAGGAACACCTGCCATGAAGAGGTTACTACTCTCTGTTCTGACTGTTGCAGCCCTCACAACGGGGAGCGCCTATAGTGCATCCCCGCTATCGAGCTCTGCCGCATGCCGGGGAGAGATTTTCAATCCCATCAACGACGCGAACTGGAACAACATGTTTCCGGTAACGGTAGCCGGAATTTCCATGGGCGGTGGGTCTAATCCTTCCCTTATGCACATGGACCCAATCTGTTTATGTCCAGGGCCCTATGGCATCGACATGCCAGGGATCGGCATGACGTTCTGGGAACCAACGTTCCTCGCTGAAGTGGCGCGAACACCCGGCTGTATGTCGACTCTCGGTGGCACGCAGGTACTAACCGGATACGACTCCCTGACTTCTAACCAAACGTATGGCTCGGGACGTGGAGATAGCAGCGTTACCAGGATGCAAATCCACTGGTATATCTACCCTCTGTTCAGTGTACTCAACATGATGAGTTCGCTGGGGTGTATGAACACCTCCGGGTTTAACCTTGCAGACCTCACTGAGGTCGACGCCACTTGGCAGGATGACACTTGGACATCTATCGCATTTCCAGAGTCAGCTCTCTTCGCCAATCCGGTTGGCGCTCTCTCGTGTATCCCTGACGCCGTAGCTTCTGCAGCGGGTCGCCCCCTAGACATGATGTTCTGGTGTCAGGGCTCGCAGGGCGTCGTCTATCCCCTTACTGGCTCAAGCACGACTCACAGCTCCCCCCAAGGTGGGAATCTCCACATCCTTGGCAAGTATATGCAGCGTAAGACGCGCATGGCGGGCCTGTTATCAACGACCGGCCCTTGGGCTGAATGCCAGTCCGTTTACCTGCCGAACATGATTCGCAGCCAATACCGGATTGATCCGGTGGCCCCAGTTGCCAGCAACCAAACTGCTGTTCTTGGAATGTCCGAGTTCCGCTGGGGGATGCTGCCTCCCGCCAACACCGCTGTTCGTACTGATTCCGCATTCTTGATCTGGGTAGGTAAGCAATGCTGCGCACTCTGACCGCTATTACTTTGACGCTATTCAACACATCGGCGTTAAGCCAACAAACACCCGTAGAGGCCGCTCAAGACGCTTTCTCTGCTCTTCAAGGGTCACAGGCGCCTAGCGACCTATTCGCTGGCCAGAGGAGCCCTGAGGCAATCCTGGAGGCGATGGGCGCGGGCACAAGCGGATCAACTGCAGGCCAAGCAGCCGGCACTGAGATGCTAGAAAACGTTCGGGCTCAAGGCCAGACAGGTGGAATCGCAGACCCTGAAATGGCTGCTGAATGGCAAGCATTGAGGGATTCGTTAGACCTTGGTGAACAGGATCGGCTGTATTTCTTCATCTCATTTTCAATGCCCGAAAGCTTGATTCGTAGCTATGCGCTTGATGCAGCCAGAGCAGGAGGCGAGCTGGTTCTGCGTGGAGTAGAGCCAGGTATGACGCTCCGTGACTTCACCATGGAGCGCTTGCTGAAGGTACTACGTCCTGGAGGCATGACAGCACCGATCCAGATCGACCCGCGACTGTTCGATACTTACGAGATCGAAACCGTGCCCACGATTGTCCTTGCCAAGGAAGATCCCATGGGCGTGTGTCAGACCGCCAAGCGCCAAATCGGTGAAATCGATGGCCAGCAGCTTGAGTACCATGGCTGCCCAAAGGGCAACCCAGACGATTACTGGAAGGCAGAAGGGTCAGTAACTGCCCTATATGCCTTAGAGCAATTCAACAAAGGCGGTGCCAGCAATGCCGAGGTTTATATCAACGCGCTCAAGGGCGAGGGTGCCGAAAGCGCTCCTGAGCAGAGCGGCATTGCGGGAGCACAGTGGGAATCGCTGAGCGACGAGCTAGCTGAGCGCAACGCACAACGGCTCCGCGACCGGTATCAAGGCACCGACCGTGAAGTTTACGACACGCCAATGGGGCCGGCTGTTGGTCCCGCGGGACAGAATATTGATCATCTCTGGGAGGAGTGACATGCCAAAGGGCTCTTGCTTAAAATTGTTTGCCATGGGGGCTGCTTTCGCAGCTTTTATGCCCTTGAGCGAGGTGGCTATAGCCACCCCTAACCAAGCGGGTATGAACGCTGGAGGGGCCTGGGCTCGAGACTTCAACCCAAGCAACGCCTTCCGTTCTGCTACATCGAGCCTGGGGCTTGAGGATACGAAAACCTCAGGTGAGCTTGGAGGGGAGGTGGGGCTACAAGTTAAACAGAAACAGCAGCGAAACTTCAGATGTCGCGACGGGGCTCGGCTCACTGCAGGGGGCATCCGAGTCTTTATCGAAGAGTGTGAACAAAGCGACAGTGGTGAGCTTGATCGAATCAGTGTATCGGTATGTGACGCCCTAACTCAGGGGATACGGTGTAGCGAGGATCGCTATACCGTCACAAGAGAAATCCCACTCGGGGGAGAGGCGGCCTTCAGCGGAGGCAACCTGTACGGGGCATACCGAGTCGAGGCCGAATGCTCCTCATCATCCTGCACCATGACCATGCACCAACTTCACGGGGACGCATGGGGCGGCAATGATATGCGTCAACAAGGGAATGATAGAGTCAATCAAGATCCCAATCACCCGTCAAATACAATTAGTGATGTTCGCGACAACCCTACTTTTGAACGTGGCAGCAACTTTGCTGATGATCGTTCAAAGTGTCTCGGCAATCAAATAAACCAACTTTTCAGTGAAGGTGATATTCCAGTTTCATGTGACCCCAACGACCCAAGGACAATTGATTTTCTTGACATCAATGCTGGTGGAGAATGTAAGCCGGATAAAATCACAACCGATTCCTGCGTGGTCGATATACCAACAAGACTCGTTACTTGTGAGCCTGAATCTCGGGAGTGTGAGGTAAGAAGAGACTCCGAAGAGTTTAGCTGCGCTAGAAAACTTGAGGTGACGGGAATAAAAATACCGACATGTGATAATGGCGATCACCTTTTAACTATAACAAGCGACCCCTGCCCTAGCTGCGTCGATTACCTCAGATATAACTTTTATTGCCAAGACCAAGGCTACCGAGTTGTCTATGACACGGTAAAGAAGTCAGATGGTTCACGTCATACAGGCCCTCACTCAAATGTCGTCAGTGGCGGCTTGAACACTACTGTACCTAAAACAACTGTTATAGAGGATTTCAGCGGCAGTAAATGCTTTCGAGTAGCTTACGAGCAGAACTGTAATGGCACTACCTGCAATGTCACAGCTTACTTTGAAAACCCTTGCAAGAACATAAGCTATGCAGGTTCAAATAGCTTCCCTATACCAATGAGAATCGAATTCACAGATAGAGTGATCGATGAATGTACTGGTTTAGAAAGCAGACGGCCTGAGTTATAAACTATGAAATATATTCATTT
>NZ_PJBT01000055.1:0-7513 GCF_002836035.1 Halomonas sp. MES3-P3E
TATTTTTGGCGAGAGTGGATGTGAGAGGCACCGTGCGAGAGGGCACGGTTTACAGCCTGCTTTGCTTTGCCACCATCGGCGCGCTCGTTCTGGCAGGCGCGGGTGATACGATGTTCCTTGTATTGGGTACATTATTAACGGGCCTGGCCACCTTTGCCTTGGTTGCCTACCCGGATACCGACCCTGCCACAGAGGCCGCCATGAAGTTTTTCGTGTTCGCCTCGGTCACAGGTGCGATCATGATTTTCGGCCTGAGTTACTGGTTCGGCGCTGCGGGATCCACGTTACTCGCGGATCTTCCTGGTATGGATACCATGCCAATGGCGGTTCTTCTTGGGTTCGTGGCGGTGGTTGTCGGTCTGGGTTACAAAGCCTCGCTGGTTCCATTCCATTTCTGGGCGCCAGATGCCTATGAGGGTGGGCCACTGTCAATAGCGGCCTACCTGTCAGTGGTGCCCAAGATCGGTGCTCTGTTCGCACTCGCTCAGGTGGTTCGCGATCTACCCCCGGAAAGTGGTTGGACCGCCATCATCGCCGGTCTGGCTGTTCTGACCATGACCTATGGCTACCTGGCCGCGCTTGCTCAGACTAACGTGATTCGGCTGCTTGCCTATTCGTCGATTGCCCAATCCGGCTATTTTCTTCTGGGCATCCTCGCAGTCGGCGCAAGTGAGCTTGCGCTGCCATCCATCATCCTGTTTGCCGCAGCCTATGCGGCCATGAACCTGGGCGCTTTCGCCGTTGCCGCCAGTACTGGACGGACTCTGAACGATTTTGACGGATTGGGTCGCGCCCAGCCGCTTATTGGCCTCGCAATGGTTATCTTTCTGCTATCGCTGGTTGGGATTCCCCCATTGGCGGGTTTTGTCGGCAAGTTCCTTTTGTTTGCCGCAGCCATCGACGTGCAGTACACCTGGGTGGCAGTGGTGGCGATCATCAATAGCGTACTCTCGCTGGCAGTTTATCTGCGCCTCGTTGTGCCGATGTACAGGCAAGGGAATGTCGTGGTGGCTAGAACTGATATCTGGTTGAAAGCCGTACTGATAATAGCGCTGACTGTCACACTCCTTTTGGGTGTATTTGCGCAAGTGTTTGTAGGGCCGTTTGCATGATGGCCGAAGCCCATTATTTATTGCCGAGAGTAATCACCGCCCTGACGTCTGAGATCAAGCCAGCCTCTATAGAGCCAACGCAGACCAAAGAGCGAGACTGTTGGAACGATAATCCACTGCACTAGAGGCGCAATACCTGTGCCAATAAAGGGTAACAGGGGCATAGAATCATTGTAGCTCCAGCGCTGGCCTGCGCCTGTGGCCCATGCTTCAAAGACTATGGTTATAAGCAGACCGGTAGCAAAATACACTCCTAAAACATGGCGGCGCCACCGCCCCTGTATCCAAAAGCCATCTTTAGTTGCCGCTGCGGCGACGCCATAGGCAAATAGTGCAATATTGGCATCGCCGATTGCCGCCCGCGTGCACAGCCAGACGACCGCACCATGGGACGCCTCCATCATCCCTGTAAAGAAAGGCACCTGGATCATTTCCCAAAAAAAATGCAGCAAAAAGCTGACAGACCAGATTAAAAAAAACAGGAACCAGCCTCTACGTGATGGTCGACGTGAACAATGCATAATCTATCCAGCCAATCTAATAACTTCAGGCAGCCGAAGTTGAAATCGCAACCCTTCATCGCAGCGGCCTCCTGACCACCCGATAATTCGGAAATGGCCAGAACCGGTCCACCCAAAAACAACGGCAGCAGCAAGGAGATAACTCGTCGGTTCATTGCGGCCATCTCGATTTCATGCGCCAAATGGTCGGATTGCATGCTTGGCGCCCAGTATGCCTTTCAATAGTGAGCAATCATAGCACCTCTCCAAGATGGGCGCTGGGGGCGAAATAGCCTCTTTGATGCGTCGTCAGGTCTGACAGTCTGACGGGTGGGGATGTCAGTACGAAAATCGGGAAAATGAAATTTAGCTGAAAATTCAGGTTCGTTTCAGTTGACCACTACAAGCTTTGTGCGTCAAGATTAAGTGCCGTTTAACTGGCACATCCATATTGAGGCAATAAATCGTTGTCGATATGAAAATTAAAATAAGGAGTTTCAGGTGAGCAAAATCTTCAAATCAATAAGCGCTCCGCTGGCGATAGCTTTAGTAGCAACACCGGCGTTGGCCGCGGAGCCGGTCGGGCGTGCGTCACCAACCGTAGAAGACCTGAAGGTTGAAATAAATCAACTGACGGCTGAAGTGGAAGAGCTCAAGAAAGGCGATTCCCCCTTCACGGTGAACGGTTATTACCGCCTGCAGGCGACCTCAGAAAGCCTGGATGAAACCAACGAGAACAGCAGTTCATTTGTTGACCAGCGCCTGCGTGCAAAGATCACCGGCGACCTCAACGATAACGTGAGCCTGGTCTGGTACGGTGAGTTCGATTCTCCCTGGGGTGATACGGGAAGCTGCCAGGGTGACAATTGCGGCAAACTCAGCGCCGACGGCGTTGGCGTTGAGACCAAAAATGCCTACGCTGAACTGAAGGTGCCGAACAGCGACTGGAAGGTGCGAGCGGGCGTCCAGGGGTATGGCTTCGGCAAGTACGAGAGCTTTGTTACCAACGACGACATGAATGGCGTCTCCTTTGCGGGCAATGTTGGTATGGCCACGCTGACAGGTGGCTGGTTCAAGTGGGAAGAAAACGATGAAGATTCTGCGGACGACGTGGACTTCTACATGTTGAGTGCCGAACTTCATCCCAGCGAGGTTTTCCACTACGGCCTTACCGGAGCTCAGATCAGCAACAGCAGTCAGGCTGCTCTGAATGGTACGGCGGCTCGAACGGATGACAACTATTTCGGTGCCTACGCCGATTTTACCTATAACAAAATGGCCTATAGCGGCTCGGTACTTTACAAAAAGTCGTCCGGGCGTGACTCTGACGCAACAGATGGCGACACGTACATGTTGAATCTGTATGCCCAGAGGCATTGGAGCAACGCAAGCCTCAAGATTCACGGCATCTACATTCCGGCTGATGACAGCAGCAATGGTGCAGATCGCTTCGCGAAAAACCAGTCAGGCTGGGAGCTGAATAGCAGCAATCTGCAAATCTTCGGAACAGACTACTACTACAACAATGGTTCCCAGGGGGCCAAGTCAGTTTATGACGCAGCTTACCAGGGATACGGTCTGATGGGGCTGATAGTCTCGGGTGATCAGGAACTTTCCAACGACTACTACCTGAAGTACGGCACAGGATACTTCCGCGCTGCCGACGACGCGCCCGACAGCGCTGCTCAGGCCAACGGCTCAACCCTTGGTACTGAAGTCGCTGCTCAGCTTGGTAAAAAGTTTGCCGGCGTGTATGACATCAGCCTCCGCGGTTCTTACGGTTTCATGGGAGACTTCTACGGAGATGACCCGGAGGATACCTATAAGGTCGTAGCTATGGTCAATATCAGTTACTGATCAACGTGTAATTTCATGATCTGATACAACGGCCGGGCCTTAGTCCGGCCGTTTGTCATTGAGCCGAACATGCGGAAGGTCGGCAATGATTTTGACGAAATCCTCCAAATGAGGACACTAGCTGACCCACGCAAAGGGGCCAGCCTTTTCTACTGGGCATTATCGTACTAAAACCACCACCGGACGCCCGCCACGAAGCTGGAGGACTCGACGTCTTCCCCCTCGCGCTCACGAAGGTCCTCTGTGTTGCCCAGAAAGCGGGTGTAAGAAACACCCACGTAGGGCGCAAACTCCCTCGAAAAGTGGTATCTCAGACGGAGCCCCAGGCCCACATTATTGATGCCACTACCGACGCCCCACTCCTCAACATCGCTGAAGGCAACGAGCGTTTCGCCGCGGCCCTGCAAAATGAGCCTTTGGGTCAGCAGCCAGTCGTACTCGGCTTCAAGATCGTATGACACGTCACCGTCGTCGGTGACTCGGAGATTTGTGTCTACCTCAAACCAGTAGGGGGCAAGTCCCTGCAATCCAACAATGGCCGAATAGCGCTCCTTATTAGGTTAGGGCTGGGGCCAAACGTTGTCTGGGCACCCAATCCTGTCTGTATATCCCAGAAGCGATCGAAGCGATAGCTGTACTGCACATCAAAATTTTCGATGTCGCCGCTGTCGCTGGATAGATCAGTCTCACCTTCCGTTTCGACCCAGAGCCGATTGCGATCTTTACCAATCCAGGCCTGGGCGTCCCACAGGGCCAATTCGTTGTCGCCGTCACGCTGGTATTCCATCCGGTCAAACAGAACCTGGCCAAACACCTGGTTGTCGTGTATCGGCAGCGTCCAGTCCGGTTCGGCCTGAACGCCAGTACCGGCGGCGCCGGCTCCCGAGGCAAGCGTTAAGGCTGAGGCACCCACAACCCACTTGATGCGATTCATCATAATGTTCATCCCCTATCCCGTTAAACGACCGACACGACACGAAACATGCCTGCGTCCATGTGGTACAGAAGGTGGCAATGGAAAGCCCAGTCACCCGGTGCATCCGCTGTGATCAGCGCGGATACACGCTCGCCGGGTTTGACGGAAATCGTGTGTTTGCGTGGACGATATTCACCTGCACCGGTTTCCAGTTCCATCCACATGCCATGCAGGTGAATGGGGTGATCCATCATCGAGTCGTTGACGAGGATCAATCGCAGGCGCTCGCCATGGTAGAACTTGACCGGGCCATCGACTTCAGAGAACTTTTTGCCGTCGAACGACCACATGTAACGTTCCATATTGCCGGTAAGGTGCAGTTCCACCTCGCGTTCGGCCGGGCGCTTGTCGGGCCAGCCCTCAATGCTCTGCAACTGGGAATAAGTCAGCACCCGATGGTTGGCTGTTTCAAAGCCTACACCAGGGTCATCCAGACGCGATTGCGGGCTGGAAGCCACCATGGCCGCCCCGGGACCGTGATTATCAGGGCCATGGGATATCGGCCGACCCGCCGTCGGGACCTCATTCATCGTTGCTTTGTCCGAGCTCATCTTGTTCATTCCCGAGTCGGCGCCATTCATCATCATTTGGCCATGGGCTTTGTCGTTGCTGCCTGACATCATTTCCATCTTGCCACCCATGTCCATGCCGCTGTCCATGTTCATATCGCCGTCCTTGCCCATGGCGCCCATGCTCATCGCGCCCATGCCCATGGCGGCCATACCGCGCTCGGTTCGCGGATACATGGGCGGTACTGGCGCCTCCATTCCCTTGCGGGTGGCTAACGTTCCGCGCACATACCCCGACCGATCCTGTGACTGGGCAAACACGGTGTGAGCCGTGTCGGTTGGCTGTACAATCACGTCGTAGGTTTCCGCCACGCCAATGCGGAATTCATCCGTTTCAACGGGTTGCACTGGTTGGCCGTCAGCGGAAATAACCGTCATCGGGAGGCCCGGGACACGGACATCAAAGAAGGTCATCGCCGAGGCATTGATGAATCTCAGGCGAATTTTCTCGCCGGGACGGAACAGCCCGGTCCAGTTACTGGCAGAAGGCGATCCGTTCATCAGGTAGGTATATTCAGAAGCGGTTACATCCAGAATATCCCGGGGGCTCATTCGCATTCTGCCCCACATGCCGGCTTTGCTCCACGCAGCATCCCAGCCCATGGTTTCAACATCCTTGAAGAAGTCGCTAACGGTGCGCTGGTTGTAGTTATAGTAGCCCTCTGCCACTTTCAGGTTGCGGAATACGTCCTCGGGAGAGTCAAAGGTCCAGTCAGATAGAACCACAACGTATTCGCGGTCATAGGCCACCGATTCGGGCTCGGCAGGATCAATGATAATCGGCCCATAGTGGCCTAGCTGTTCCTGAAGGCCAGAGTGGCTGTGGTACCAGTAGGTGCCATGCTGTTCGACCGGGAAACGGTACTCAAACGTTTCGCCGGGCATGATGCCGGGAAAGCTGACGCCAGGAACGCCATCCATCTGGTACGGCAGAATCAGACCGTGCCAGTGAATGGATGTTGCCTCCGGTAGCGTATTGGTGACACGCAAGATTGCCTCGCGCCCCTGTTTGAGGCGCACCAGAGGCGCTGGCAGAGTGCCGTTGATGGTGATGGGCTGTTCCGAGACTCTGCCCCCTATCTTGAGAGGTGTTCTCGCGACGGTCAGGTCGTAGATGTCAGCGCCATTACGCACGGTGTGAAATGCGTTCGTGTTGTCCAGTTGTCCTCTAGCATAGGCCGGCAACAAGCTGTCGAAACCGGCAAGAAGTCCCATCGTGGCAGCTCCTTGTATAAGGCGGCGCCTGGACACACCTGCATAGAAATGTCTATCGCTCATAGGTTGCTCCTAAAACCATGTATATACAGCTTCTCGCGTTCGTGGCTCGATTGTTGACGCTACCCGGTGCAACTGAAATCAAACTGAAAAGACGACCGGTAACCCCCCATTTTTAGGCTCTTCGTCGCTGGGTGTGGAATTCGCCCCCTGAGCTGGGCCAGGATATGACCTCCACATGGACAGGAGGTACGACATGGACGGCACGCAGATTCTGACCCTCGGCCTAGGCCTTGAAGCGCCCTGGTTGCTTAAGGACCAGCACCTGGATACCTCCGTGTCGCCCCACCGCCTGGACCTCTATGTCGAGGCCGAGCGGGGCAGCCTCTACCCCTGCCCGGAGTGCGGCAAGGCCTGCCCGGCCCATGACTTTGCCGACAAGACTTGGCGGCACCTGAACTTCTTTCAGCACCACTGCTACCTGCACGCTCGCGTGCCTCGCACCAAGTGCCCCGAGCATGGCGTCAAGCGTATTGAAGTGCCCTGGGCGCGGCCGGGCAGCGACTTCACCCTGCTGTTCGAGCAAGCCGCTATGTCGTTGGTCAAGGAGATGCCGGTGCTGGCCGTCTCCCGGCAACTGGAGATCTCCGACAAACGCCTGTGGCGCATCGTGCATCACTACGTCGGCCGCATGCTGAGTGAGCTGGACCTGGCCAACGTGACCACCGTCGGCGTCGATGAAACCGCCTCCCGACGCGGTCATCGCTACGTCACGGTATTCCTCGATATGCAGCGCAAGCAGGAACCGGTGATCTTCGCCGTCCCCGGCCACGGCAAAGACGCCATCAAGGCCTTCAGCGCCTTTCTGGCAGCGCATGGCGGTGACACCGACAACGTGGTCGAGGTCGTGTGCGACATGTCACAAGCCTTCCTCAGCGGCGTGGCCGAGCATCTTCCCAAGGCCGACATCACGGTCGACTGGTTCCATATCGTTCAGACCTTCACCAAGCGGCTGGACGAGGTGCGCAAGAAGGAACGCCGGGAGCAGGGGCATCCCAAGTCGCTGCGCTGGGCCCTGCTGAAAAGCCTCGACAACGAGAACCTGACGCCCAAGCAACTGGCGGCGCTCCAGGAGCTGGTGGCCGATCAGAGCGCCACAGCCGATGCCTGGGTGATCAAAGAGAAGCTGAGCTGGATCCAGAAGGCCCCGACGCCGCGGGCGGCTCGGTGGCGTATCACGAACTACCTCAAGGTCATGAAGGCGGCGGTCACCGAGAAGCCTCT
>NZ_PJBT01000056.1:0-7419 GCF_002836035.1 Halomonas sp. MES3-P3E
TCAATAAAAATAGCGAGCTTTGGTTTGAAGACGATCAAAAGCTGCTGGACATACAGGTGGAAGAGAAACCACCTGAGCCTGAGAAGGGTTTCAATTGGACATTCAATGGCCAAATCGTGGTGCTGGATAATGCCAGTAAGACGCTGAGGAATCGTGCCCTATCACTGATGGTTAAGACAAACGCTTTCGCTATTGTGGCATTTGATCCGCAAAGTCTAATTAAAAAGCCTGAAATTTTTGCCGCTAATGAAAATATCCAGTTATTTCAGCATGCTTTGTTGGGTGATGGACAGCCGCTGACGCTGCATGCGTGTCTTGAGTCAGACCTAAGTAGCACCTTACTACCGCTGCCAGATGAACAATTACCCCCTCATAAACGCATGGGGGCAAAAGTATTAACGACACTTCCTATTAATACTATTGCTTTAGACAGCATTGAGGGTCTAGCCAATTTGGATTGGCTAGTACTAGACGGGCTGAGTGATGCCACTACAATTTTAGAAAACGGAAAACGCGCTTTACAGGATACGCTTTTAATTGAAGTTCAAGTGGCTTTTCAAGCTACTCACGAACGCCAGCCCAACCTTGCCGAGCTACAGCACTGGGGCAGCCGCAACGGATTCCGCTTTTATCGTTTAAATGCTCCACGTCATATCAGTCATTTACCAGAAAGAGTAGCTGCAAAAAAACGCCAAGCCACTGAGCTGGAAAGTGCTGATGCGGTTTTCTTACCCAGTCATCAACGTATGGCAAAGCTGACATACAATCAGCGTATGAAACTTGCTTTCTTACTTCATACTATCTATGGCATACGTGACATGAGCTATGAGTTGCTGGCGGAAGTAGATGTACAAAAAGCAGAAGAGTATTTGATTGCAGAGGGTGTGGTTGAGACTAAGCTACAGCCAACCCCAGATTTTCCTGTGAGTGAAACGCCAGAAAGTCGGGAACAGCAAGTATTTTCATTGCCTGACGCACCGTTTATGTCACTTGCGGAGCGTAAACTGTTCAAGAAAAGCTTAAAAAAAGCACAACACTATTTTGAGTTTGGCTCGGGCGGCTCCACCGTATGGGCAGTAAAGGAAGGCCTTACAGTAAAAGGTGTGGAAAGCGATGCTAAGTGGGTCAATGCGCTGAAAGAAAAGCTGGGTGAAAAATGCCAAGTAGAGGCTGTGGATATTGGCCCGACGAAGGAGTGGGGATTTCCCTTAACTATGCAGAACTTTTCAAATTTTCCGGCATACAGTCAAGCCATTCATCAGCATCTCCAGTCGTTTGATCTTATTCTTGTTGACGGTCGCTTTCGCGTGGCTTGCACAATGTCAGCCATTCAGCACATTCTGAAGCACTCAAAAGAGCCTCAGCAGGCCCGTATTTTTATTCATGATTTCTGGAACCGAGCTCACTATCACGTTGTATTACCTTTTTTGGAAACAGTAGAAAAAGTCGAGTCTGCGGGTCTTTTCAAAATTGCAGATAATGTTAGTCAGGATGCGGTCGCCGCAGTGTGGGAACAATATGCACAACAGCCACAGTAATATGTGGCTGGGGGTTTGAGTCATAAGTCACCAGAAGCTGCACCTCTAATATAGCTTCTGGTGATTGTATACATAGCCATAGTAAAGCATCGGGACGACACTGGGAGTTGGCTCACTAAGATCAATGCGTTTGCACCACTTTTTTGTTAAGAGAAGGTTGAATATGCACCCTGATGAACACGAGCAAGTGGCACTGGAGCTGGAGGCGCTAATCCGTGATACCCAAGCCACCATCGACCGAATCGAAACCTACGGGCTTAACAATACAATGCCCAAAGATTACCAAGCGTTGCTGGATATTTTGGATAACGCCATCAAGCAGCAACGCGCGCATACGCAGGGAATGCTATCGGGCTAATGCGCGAGTGTTGTTTGAAAATCTCGCCAATAGCTAATTTTGACAGCACTTGGTTTTACACGTTACTGCCTCGCTCTCGCATTGAGCCGTCACGGCAAAAATACGCCACACAATTGCTCCCCGTTGTGATTACACCTGTATCAGCTATATTCAAAATAAGAATAAAAATTAACTTTAATATTCTTTTATTCGTTTTTGTCGTAGGGGTAAGATGGTCACTATCAATGCCGCATGACTTTCTATGCGGCTATTCGTATCGTCGGACTATCGACCAACGAGGAAACAGACTCATGCCACTACCACGCAAGTTGACTACCACTCTCGCAGCGCTTTCGCTGAGCGTTACTAGCGGGTTGTTCGCCGCGACTGTCCACGCCGATACACTGCGCGTGGGCATGTCGGGCGGTTATTTCCCCTTTACGTTTGTGGAGCAGGACGAGCTTAAAGGCTTTGAAGTTGATGTGATGAATGCCGTGGGTGAGATCACCGGTGATGAGATCGAATTCGTGACCGCTAGTTTCTCTGGCCTGGCGGGCATGCTGGAGTCTGGGCGTATCGATACCATTGCCAACCAGATTACGATCACCCCTGAGCGCGAAGCCAAATATGTTTTTACTGAGTCCTACGTGTATGACGGCGCGCAGGTTGTGGTGCGGGCGGGTAATGATTCCATTCAAGGCGTTGAGGATCTGTCCGGCAAAAGCGTGGCGGTGAATTTGGGTTCCAACTACGAACAGTTACTGCGTGAGCAGCCGAACGCCGACGAAATCGATATTCGTACCTATGAATCCAACATTGAGCAGGATGTGGCGTTGGGTCGGGTAGAAGCGTTTGTGATGGATCGCGTGAGTGCGACGCAAGTCATTAAAGAAAAAGGCTTGCCTTTGGAGCTGGCGGGGCAGCCGTTCTCGACCATTGAGAACGCGCTACCGTTTCGTGATGACGAAGCGGGCCGCGAGCAGCGCGACCGCGTGGGTGCAGCGCTTGCCGAACTGCGTGAGAATGGCGAGCTACGTGAGATATCGGAAAAGTGGTTTAATACCGACATCACCCAGCCGTAACGTTTAGGCTACTCTGTTTTAACGCGGCCGTGGCATTGCCACGGCCGTTTGCTTATAAGCGGTCTAATCTATGTTTAATTATTATGTTTAATTATTATGCTTAATATCGAATATATGTGGGGGTTGTTGCCGGTTCTGCTGCGCTATCTGCCGCTCACGCTTCAAATGGCGACGATCGCCATGTTCTTTGCGCTGATTCTGGCGTGCCTGCTGGCGGTGGTTCGCGTATCAAAAGTGCCGGTGTTAAACGGGTTTTCGCTGCTGTTTATCTCGTTTTTCCGCGGTACGCCGTTGCTGGTTCAGCTGTTTCTTTTCTACTACGGCCTGCCGCAGCTGATTAGTTCGTTGATCGCGATTACCGGCGTCACCGCTGCGGTGCTAGGGCTAACGCTGCACTTCTCTGCCTATATGGCCGAGTCCATCCGGGCAGCGATTGTCGGGATTGACCGCAGCCAGACCGAAGCCGCGCTCTCCATCGGTATGACCCAGTCGCAGTTAATGCGGCGTATCATTTTGCCCCAGGCAACCCGCGTGGCAACGCCAACGTTGATGAACTACTTCATCGATATGATCAAGGCAACTTCGCTGGCTTTCACGCTAGGCGTCACCGAATTGATGGGCGCGACGCAAAAAGAGGCGGCGGGCAGCTTTCTCTATTTGGAAGCGTTCTTGCTGGTGGCGCTGATTTATTGGGCAGTCGTGGAAGTGCTCTCCTGGGGGCAGCGTCGGTTAGAAATTTACCTGAATAAGGCCTACCAACGATGATTTCGCTGCAAGGCATAACCAAGCGCTTCGGCGGCCACACGGTGTTTAACGATATCGACTTGAGCCTTGCCCAGGGCGAGATCATCGTCATCATTGGCCCTTCCGGTACGGGAAAGTCGACGCTGCTGCGCTGTATTAATTTCCTTGAAAAGCCGGACGCCGGACGCTTGCAGGTAGGCGACCTGAGTGTGGATACCCAGCGCGCCAGCCGGGCAGATATTCTGGCACTGCGCCGCCGCACGGCGTTTGTGTTTCAGAACTACGGCCTGTTCGCCAACAAAACCGCGCTGGAGAATATCAGCGAGGGGATGATCGTGGTGGACAAGCTGCCCAAGGACAAAGCACACGCGCGGGCCAGGGAAATTCTGGAACGCATCGGCCTGGCGGATAAAGCCGATGCTTACCCGGCGTCACTTTCTGGCGGCCAGCAGCAGCGGGTAGGCATCGGCCGCGCCATGGCGGCCAATGCCGATGTAATTCTGTTTGATGAGCCCACTTCGTCCCTTGACCCACAGTGGGTGGAAGAGGTCTTGAGCCTGATGAAGCAATTGGCGGTAGAACGCCAAACGATGATCGTGGTCACTCATGAAATGCAGTTCGCGCGGGAAGTGGCGGATCGCGTGGTCTTTATGGATGAAGGTGGGATCGTTGAACAAGCGCCGCCTGAAGAGTTGTTCACTGCGCCCAAAGATGAGCGAACGCGCCATTTCTTGCGCAAGATTTTGGCGCCTACCGGGCAGGCAGTGCCGTAAATGCGGTGCTGGTTTTTTAGGTGGCACAAGCTAAGTTAATGCCAAGCGTGGCTATGGATGGAAGCAATGCCGTGCATGTTATGCTGACTTTCAGTTCACCTGTTTTTTGAGGTTGCTATGCCAACTGAAAACCGGCTCAAATTGCCTATTGGCGTTCAGACCTTCTCGGATATTCGTGAAGGTGGCTACTACTACGTTGATAAAACACCCGATATTCACCGTCTAACGGAAGAGGGGAAATACTTTTTCCTCTCTCGTCCGCGTCGCTTCGGCAAAAGCCTGTTGCTTGATACCCTGCGCTGCCTGTTTGAAGGCCGCAAAGCGCTGTTTGAAGGGCTGTATATTCACGATAAATGGGATTGGCAAACTGAGCATCCGGTGATTCGTATTAGCTTTGCCGATGGGCATTTGGCTAGTCGTGAAGATCTGGATACCCATATCCGCTATCAGCTGGCTCAGCATCGCGAGCGTCTGGGCATTGTCAGCGAGCGGCCCAAACTAATTGCCAATGATTTTTCGGATCTGATTCGCCGCACTCACCAGAAGTTTGGTCAACGTACGGTAGTGCTGATTGATGAATACGATAAACCAATTCTCGATAATATCTTAGCCCCAGAGCGGGCGCGTGAGCTGCGTGAAGGGCTGAAAAACCTTTACAGCGTGCTCAAAGACGCCGACCCGTATTTACGCTTTGTGCTGTTAACGGGTGTTTCTAAGTTCAGCAAAGTGAGCCTGTTCTCTGGGCTGAATAACCTGAACGACATTACGCTGGATGCGCCTTATGCTTCCATTTGTGGGTACACCGATGAGGATATCGACAGCGTCTTCGCTCCTGAGTTACCGGGATTAGACCGTGCTCAAATCAAGCATTGGTATAACGGCTACCGCTGGGGTGGGCAGGAAGTGACCGCTGTATACAACCCTTTTGATGTACTACTACTGTTCCAAAAGCGCCAGTTTGGCCCCTATTGGTTTGAAAGCGCTACCCCCACATTGTTGGTAGAAATTCTAAAACAACGCGGGGTGTTTACGCCGTCACTAGATCAGCTGGAAACCGAGGCTGAGCTGCTGGGTCGTTTTGATGTTGACCATATCGGTACTGAGGCGCTGTTATTTCAAACGGGATATCTAACCGTTAAGCAGGTGGAAGAACCCATGGTGGGGTATCGGTTATATACCCTAGGCTTTCCTAATCAAGAAGTAGAAACCAGCTTAAACCAAGCGTTACTGCCGGTATTAGGTGTTGAAAACTCAGCGCGTGAGCGCAAAACGCTGTTTACACATTTACGCGCCCATGATTTAGCCGGTCTTGAAACTCATCTTAAAGCCCTTTACGCCGGGCTACCCCACGATTGGTATCGCAACAATCCTATTGCTCAATACGAAGGTCATTATGCCAGTGTCTTTTATAGCCACTTTGCCGCCCTTGGGTTAAGCGTTACGGTGGAAGACGCCAGCCATTTCGGTAAGGTGGATATGACAGTGGATTTCAGTGGTCACCTTTACCTGTTCGAATTTAAAGTGGTGGAGCAGTTGCCAGAAGGCAGCGCACTAGAGCAGATAAAAACCAAAGGCTACGCCGATAAATACCGCGCCCAAGGTAAACCTATCCACTTAATTGGCGTGGAATTTTCCCGCCAGCAGCGCCAAATTGTGGCATTTGATATGGAGACGCTCTCTTAATGCCCACTATCACCCAGTCATTACTAAAAAGCATTGAGCAGTTAGCCTGTGAGGCAGGCGAGGCGATTATGCAGGTCTATCGTCGTGAGTTCAGCGTAGAAATAAAAGCCGATAACAGCCCGCTGACTGAGGCGGATAAAGCGGCCCACGCGATTATTGCCCGTGGCTTGCAGGCGCTTACCCCTGAGGTGCCGGTACTCTCCGAAGAAGATACCCAAGGCTTTAACGGCGCTAACGCTGAGGGCTTTTATTGGTTGGTCGACCCGTTGGATGGCACCAAAGAGTTTATCAAGCGCAATGATGAGTTCACCGTCAATATTGCTTTGATTGCTCAAGGAAAACCGGTGTTGGGTGTGGTGGTTGCCCCTGCCTTGCAGCTTACTTATCTAGCCGCTGAAGGCGTGGGGGCCTTTAAGGTTGGCGCTGATGGGCAGTGGCAGGCCATTCAGGCGTCATTACCGCCGCAAGCGGGGCGGCCTTGGCGCGTGCTGGGCAGCCGTTCGCACCCGAACCCGCGTATGGCAGCATGGTTAGCAGCGCTGGGGGAGTATAAAACTCAACCCATGGGGAGTTCGCTGAAGTCGTGCTTTATCGCGGAAGGTAAAGCGGATGTCTACCCGCGTTTTGGCCCCACCAGTTTGTGGGATACCGGCGCTGCTCAAGCGATTGTCGAACAGGCCGGTGGGCGAGTGGTCACCCTGGACGATCAGCCTTTAAGCTATGCCAATCCCCAGCAGGTGCTTAACCCCGATTTTGTGGTGTGGGGTAAGCGCTAGACTGTGTGCAAGCGCTATTGCGTGTGAATGATGATCTGATTACGGCCGTTTTCTTTCGCTTGATAGAGCCCGATGTCCGCTCTTTTGAGCGCAGGCTTTAACGATTTTTCTTCGGCAAGCACAGGGGTTACCCCCAGTGATGCCGTGATGTTGAGCGCTTGTTGCGTACCTTCATATTCAACCGTGGTGGTCGCTTCTTCAATAGAGGCACGAATTCGCTCTGCCACCTGCTGAGCCTGCTCAATAGCGGTGTTGGGGAGTAACACCGCAAACTCTTCACCCCCAACCCGGCACAGCAAGTCTTCTTGGCGAAGCAGGTCGCTGACTATTTGCGTGAAGTTTTTCAGTACGTCATCGCCCACATCGTGGCCATACTCATCGTTGATGCGCTTAAAGTGGTCAATATCTATTGTGATAAGCGCTATGGGGTGATTTTGGCGCCGCGCCCGTGACATCTCAATTTTTGCTTGGGCTTGTAAGTAACGC
>NZ_PJBT01000057.1:0-7175 GCF_002836035.1 Halomonas sp. MES3-P3E
TGTCATTTTCAGAAGACGACTGCACCAATCAACGAGACATGAAGCCTGCTGTGCATACGGCTCCTGACAGCCCGATATCAGGACTCCTCTGCACGAAACTCGTCTATGCTCAATACTCGTGTGCACCAAAGCGAGGCGAGCATGGCGACCGATACCGTACCGATTGCCGAGCGCGGCGTAGCCACCCTGTCAGAACAGGCATGGGAGCGTGCTCGCTGCCGCGCGGAGATCATTGGGCCGTTGGCGCAGTCGGAGACGGTCGGGCATGAAGCGGCCGACGCAGCAGCCCAGGCGCTGGGTCTGTCCCGGCGGCAGGTCTACGTCCTGATCCGCCGTGCCCGGCAAGGTTCGGGGCTGGTCACTGATTTGGCTCTTGGACAGTCGAGCGGTGGCAAAGGTAAAGGCCGCTTGCCGGAGTCGGTCGAACGAATCATCCGCGAGCTACTGCAAAAGCGCTTCCTGACCAAGCAGAAGCGCAGCTTGGCGGCGTTCCACCGTGAAGTTGCGCGGGTGTGCAAGCTGCAAAAGCTGCGGATGCCGGCGCGCAACACGGTCGCGTTGCGGATCGCCAGCCTTGATCCACTCAAGACCACTCGACTTCGGGAAGGCCAGGATGCGTCCCGCATCCTGCAAGGTGTTGGCGGTGTTCCTCCGCCAGTCTCCGCACCGCTGGAGCAGGTACAGATCGACCACACAGTCATCGACCTGATCGTGGTGGACGAGCGCGACCGGCAACCGATTGGCCGTCCGTACCTGACCCTCGCCATCGACGTGTTCACCCGCTGCGTGGTTGGCATGGTGGTCACGTTAGAAGCGCCATCTGCCGTCTCGGTCGGCCTGTGCCTCGCACACGCCGGTTGCGACAAGCGCCCTTGGTTGGAAAGGTTGGACGTGGAAATGGACTGGCCGATGAGCGGCAAGCCCGCGCTGCTCTACCTGGACAACGCGGCCGAATTCAAGAGCGAGGCGCTACGCCGTGGCTGCGAGCAGCATGGCATCCGGTTGGACTATCGGCCTCTCGGGCAGCCGCACTATGGCGGCATCGTGGAACGGATCATCGGCACGGCGATGCAAATGATCCACGACGAATTGCCGGGGACGACCTTCTCCAACCCTGACCAGCGCGGGGAATACGCCTCCGAGAAGATGGCCGCCCTGACACTGCGCGAGCTGGAACGCTGGCTCGCATTGGCGGTTGGCACCTATCACGGCTCCGTGCACAACGGCCTGCTCCAACCGCCGGCCGCACGCTGGGCCGAAGCTGTCGCGCGTACCGGCGTTCCAACCGTCATCACTCGCACCACGGCTTTTCTGGTCGATTTCCTGCCCGTCCTCCGCCGCACCCTGACCCGCACTGGCTTCGTCATCGACCACATCCACTACTACGCCGATGCGCTCAAGCCGTGGATAGCTCGGCGCGACCGCCTGCCTGCGTTCCTGATCCGGCGCGACCCACGCGACATCAGCCGCATTTGGGTGCTGGAGCCGGAGGGGCAGCACTATCTGGAAATTCCATACCGTACCTTGTCGCACCCGGCTGTCACCCTCTGGGAACAACGGCAGGCGCTGGCGAAATTGCGGCAGCAAGGGCGCGAACAGGTGGATGAGTCGGCGCTGTTCCGCATGATCGGGCAGATGCGCGAAATCGTGACCACTGCGCAGAAAGCCACGCGCAAGGCGCGGCGCGACGCGGATCGACGCCAGCATCTCAAGTCAACGGAACAACCTGTCAAAACCACGCCACCAGCGGACACGGACATGGCAGACCCGCAGGCGGACAACCAGCCACCTGCCAAACCGTTCGACCAGATTGAGGAGTGGTAGCCGTGGACGAATATCCCATCATCGACCTGTCCCACCTGCTGCCGGCGGCCCAGGGCTTGGCCCGTCTCCCGGCGGACGAGCGCATCCATCGCCTTCGCGCCGACCGCTGGATCGGCTATCCGCGAGCAGTCGAGGCGTTGAACCGGCTGGAAGCCCTGTATACGTGGCCAAACAAACAACGCATGCCCAACCTGCTGTTGGTCGGTCCAACCAACAACGGCAAGTCGATGATCGTCGAGAAGTTCCGCCGCGCCCACCCGGCCAGCTCCGACGCCGACCAGGAGCACATCCCGGTATTGGTCGTGCAGATGCCGTCCGAGCCATCGGTGATCCGCTTCTACGTCGCGCTGCTCGCGGCGATGGGAGCACCATTGCGCCCGCGCCCACGGCTGCCGGAAATGGAGCAACTGGCGCTGGCACTGCTGCGCAAGGTCGGCGTGCGCATGCTGGTGATCGACGAGCTGCACAACGTCTTGGCCGGCAACAGCGTCAACCGGCGGGAATTTCTCAACCTGCTGCGCTTCCTCGGCAATGAGCTGCGCATCCCATTGGTCGGGGTCGGCACGCGCGACGCCTACCTGGCCATCCGCTCGGATGACCAATTGGAAAACCGCTTCGAGCCCATGATGCTGCCGGTGTGGGAGGCCAACGACGATTGCTGCTCACTGCTGGCCAGCTTCGCCGCTTCGCTTCCATTGCGGCGACCCTCGTCGATTGCCACGCTGGACATGGCCCGCTACCTGCTCACACGCAGCGAGGGCACCATCGGCGAACTGGCGCACTTGCTGATGGCGGCGGCCCTCGTCGCCGTGGAGAGCGGCGAGGAAGCGATCAACCACCGCACGCTCAGCATGGCCGATTACACCGGCCCAAGCGAGCGGCGTCGGCAATTCGAGCGGGAACTGATGTGAAGCCAGCGCCACGCTGGCCACTGCATCCGGCACCCAGGGAAGCCGAAGCCCTGTCTTCGTGGCTCAACCGCGTGGCCCTTTGCTATCACATGGAAGTGTCCGAGCTGCTGGAGCACGATCTTGGTCACGGCCAGGTTGATGACCTGGACACCGCGCCACCACTGGCGCTGCTGGCGATGCTCTCCCAGCGGAGCGGTATCGAGCTGGATCGGCTGCGCTGCATGAGTTTCGCCGGCTGGGTGCCTTGGCTACTGGACAGCCTTGATGATCAGATTCCAGCCGCATTGGAAACCTATGCGTTCCAGCTCTCGGTACTGCTGCCGAGACTCCGCCGTAAGACGCGATCCATCACGAGCTGGCGTGCCTGGCTGCCCACCCAACCGATACACCGCGCCTGTCCGCTCTGCCTGAACGATCCGGAGAACCAAGCCGTACTGCTCGCGTGGAAGCTGCCCCTGATGCTGAGCTGCCCACTGCATGGCTGCTGGCTGGAATCCTATTGGGGCGTGCCAGGGCGGTTTCTCGGCTGGGAGAACGCCGACGCCGAACCGCGCACTGCCAGCGACGCGATTGCGGCGATGGACCAGCGTACCTGGCAGGCACTGACGACCGGCCACGTGGAGTTGCCGCGCCGACGCATCCACGCCGGATTGTGGTTTAGGCTGCTACGCACGCTGCTCGATGAGCTGAACACCCCGCTTTCGACGTGCGGCACCTACGCGGGGTATCTCCGCCAAATCTGGGAATGCTGCGGGCATCCGCTGCGTGCTGGGCAAAGTCTGTGGCGACCGTATGAAACCCTGAACCCGGCAGTACGGTTGCAGATGCTGGAGGCGGCGGCAACGGCAATCAGCTTGATTGAGGTGAGGGATATAAGCCCGCCAGGCGAGCACGCAAAGCTATTCTGGTCCGAGCCCCAAACCGGGTTCACCAGTGGCCTGCCGGCGAAAGCGCCGAAGCCCGAACCCGTCGATCACTGGCAGCGTGCAATCCAGGCCATTGATGAGGCCATCATTGAAGCACGACACAACCCCGAGACGGCACGCTCGCTGTTCGCGTTGGCTTCCTATGGTCGGCGCGACCCCGCTTCCTTGGAACAGTTGCGCGCCACCTTCGCGAAGGAAGGCATCCCCCCGGAATTTCTGTCACATTATGAGCCTAGCCTACCCTTTGCATGCCTTAGACAGAATGACGGGTTAAGTGACAAATTTTGACGTGCAGAGCTTCCCGATGCAAACTGTCACATAATCGAACGTATATGTGACAGGTACAAGATGCTGATTGGCTACATGCGAGTATCGAAGGCGGATGGCTCCCAGGCGACGGACTTGCAGCGCGATGCGCTGGTCGCGGCCGGTGTTGATCCGGCGCATCTCTATGAAGACCAAGCGTCCGGAAAACGCGAGGATCGTCCCGGTCTGGCGAGCTGTCTGAAGGCACTACGGCCAGGCGACACGTTGGTCGTTTGGAAACTGGATCGGCTCGGGCGCGACCTGCGCCATCTGATCAATACCGTCCATGACCTGACCGGACGCGGCATCGGCCTCAAGGTGCTGACCGGGCACGGCGCGGCCATTGACACCACGACCGCCGCCGGCAAGCTGGTCTTCGGTATCTTCGCCGCGCTGGCCGAGTTCGAGCGCGAGTTGATCGCCGAGCGCACCGTGGCGGGCCTGGCCTCAGCACGGGCACGCGGCCGGAAAGGCGGCCGGCCGTTCAAGATGACCGCCGCCAAGCTGCGGCTGGCGATGGCGGCAATGGGGCAGTCAGAGACCAAGGTCGGCGACCTGTGCCAGGAACTTGGCATCACGCGGCAGACCCTGTATCGGCATATTTCACCCAAGGGCGAGCTACGTCCAGATGGCGAGAAGCTACTCAGCCGAATTTGATGCCGACATGAGGCGACGTAGCGAAAGCGTGGTTTGTCTCAATTTGACGGCGGCGAACCGCAAGCGTTCGGTTCGCCGCTCGTTTCGGTCGCAGTGCTGGCCCGCGCCTGGAAACGTTGATAACACTCCAGCCCGCAGAAGTGCTCGACGTACTCCGCGCCTTCCGGTGTGAAGGCGGCATCGAGCGGAATTTCCTTGCAGCACACGCAGCAACTGGTGGCGGTCGGATCATTTGCATTCATGGTGGCACCCCTCCATTGACTGACGAAGACGGCGAATGCCGCCGCCGGCATCGGCTTTGCGAACAGAAAGCCTTGCCCGCGCTCGAACGCTTGGGCCCTCCGCCGTAGTCCATCCATCCGGCCGGGAAGCGCTCATGATCTTTCCCTGAATGCCCGCAACGCCCGCGCCAGTGACAGAAGAAACAGGCCGGTCAAACCGAGCGCCGTGATGACCCAATACTCGACAAGGAATGCACCGGCGGTTGTGCCGGCCAGCACGGCAGCGAGGATGGACAGGTGGCAGGGGCAAGTCAGCACGGCCAGCGTGCCCCACAGGTAGCCGGTGAACGGTTTGTGCGTCTCGGCCGGCATGCGCTCGGGGCTGTTCATGGCAAACTCTCCGCATGCTGTGCCGGCGCGGTCGGCATGGCGGCCAACTGCACTTCCAGATTGGCCAACGCTTCGCGCCGGCGTTCGACGAACTGACGCAGCACAGCAAGCTGCGCGGCAGTTTCATCGCAGTTCGCCGCATCCAGCGCCCGGCACAGCCGCGCCAATGCGCCGAGGCCGATGCCCGCCTCGAAGGCGGCCCGCACGAAGCACAGTCGCTGCAAGGCGGCGTCATCGAACAGGCCGTAGCCACCCGTGGTGCAGGCGACTGGCCGCAGCAATCCGCGCAGCAGGTAGTCGCGCACGATATGCACGCTCACCCCGGCATCAAGGGCCAGCCGGGACACCGTGTAGGCGTTCATCGAACACCTCCTTTTGGTCGGTTCACGGCAATGCATATACCGTTTCGCCGAGTTCAATCCGCGCGCTGCGAATCCGATGCCGGTGCCGTAGAACATTGGGTCGATATCCGATCACGGTGTCCTAGATGACATGGTCTGCAACAGATGTCGATTAAACTCCTGGCCCAAGCCGAAAGCCTCGTGGACACTGACGATCGCCAATCCTTCCAATCCTTGATGCTTGGAGGCCCAGTCTTCCGCCGTCGGGACAGATGCAAAGAAATGTACATGGCAACAGAAGGACTGACGAACGTCGGCTGCTTCCTGCGGCAATACCAAGGACACCGCCATGCCGGCAGGTTCGACAGCCTGTATCTCGCTGGGTGAAACCGTGAGTGAAACGGGTGCTCCGGTTGCAGCGCAATGCGATGAGACGCGAGCTGTACGGCCGATCAGCGCCGGAAATATCAAGGTGTCCAGCGCGCACCAGGCATACAGACGGCGGTCGTCAATTTCAAAGACATACGAAGTCTCGCGCAAGGTGAGGCCGTAGCCGATGATGTTCCCATCTTTGTCATATTCGGTACTGGTGGCCTGTTCGAGTACGGCGGCCACTCGCTCAGCGGGCCAGTCGAGAATCCCGGCAAGTGTCGTTCGTGAAACCGGACGCCCCTTGGCGAGTTCCCGCAGTAGCGGGACCAAGAGATCCGCAGTACCATTGGTACGATTGACCGAAGTGAGACGTTCTAAAATATATGGGGCGAGCTTCATGGTTCCATCTCCTTTCATCCTGCGCAGCAGGACAATTGTTTGACATCCTTGGTGAAGGTCTGCGCCGCGAGCTTCAGCCCCTCGACCATCGTCAGGTAGGGGAACAACTGGTCAGCCAGTTCCTGTACGGTCATGCGGTTACGGATCGCGAGCACCGCCGTCTGGATCAGCTCGCCCGCTTCCGGGGCCACTGCCTGTACCCCAATGAGTCGTCCGCTACCTTCCTCGGCTTGTCCTTTCGAATTTGAATTGGATAGCGTAACCTTACTTCCGTACTCATGTACGGAGTCAAGCGGTATGGAAAATAATTTGGAGAACCTGACCATTGGCGTTTTTGCCAAGGCAGCCGGCGTCAACGTGGAGACCATCCGGTTCTATCAGCGCAAGGGCTTGTTGCCCGAGCCGGACAAGCCCTATGGCAGCATTCGCCGCTATGGCGCGGCGGACGTGACACGGGTGCGATTCGTGAAATCGGCCCAGCGGTTGGGCTTCAGCCTGGATGAAATCGCCGAGTTGCTGCGGCTCGACGATGGCACCCACTGCGAGGAGGCCAGCAGCCTGGCCGAGCACAAGCTCCAAGACGTGCGCGAGAAGATGGCCGATTTGGCGCGCATGGAGGCTGTGCTGTCTGACCTGGTGTGCGCCTGCCATTCGCGGCAGGGGAATGTTTCGTGTCCGCTGATTGCGTCGTTGCAAGGTGGAACGAGCTTGGCAGGGGCTTCCACAGCTTAGCGTGCTTTATTTTCCGTTTTCTGAGACGACCACAGATCAGAAAAGACTGTGCAGCCGACTCTTGATATTCCGTGCAGTCACCTTCTGAAAATGACA